>JBFWIF010000065.1:0-14507 GCA_050256135.1 Acidaminococcaceae bacterium
AATCAAAGAGAAACTAGGATGGCTGAGTCCAGTAGAATATAGGCTCAACCTCTTGGCTGCATAAAAATTGCGTAGCAGTTAAAAACTACTACGCAATAAAGTCTAACTTATTGGGGTCACATCACAGCCTGGAACTGGCATATTACTTCATATACAAATAATCGAAGTATTATATCGGCAGGGGTTGATAGTCTTTTTGAGTTTTGTTAGGCGAAGCGTTTTTTGGCTGCCAGGACTTTTTCCAAGACAGTGGCGATCATACCGGCACAGAGCGCAGTATATAACATGCCTGGTGCAGCACCCAAAACAAGTGGTATGGCCGCTTTACCTACAACAACGCTGAGGCAGATACGGGCCGAGAAGGTGGCAATTGGTCCGGAAAAAATATAGAAGACTTTGTTTTTGCCGCAAAAATAATAAATAATGGCGACGACAACACGGAAAATCATGGCAATCAGTACATTAAAAATATTTTGGGTACCTAATATGAGACCTACGACACTGGAAAGAATGCCAGCTGCAATATATTTCCTGATTCCGAAAACACCGCAAATAGCAACGGCGACCGGTGCCGATAATTGGAACTCTGTACCAGGAAAAAGTCCGGGGAGTTTAAAGGCTCCGCTTACTGTAATGAAAGCAGCAAGCAGTGCGGTTTCTGTAAGCAGTTGTAATTTTTCACGATTCAATACGGCAACACCTCTTTGTTAACGTTTTTAAAAATATGGTTTACGATAGAATTGTAGTACTCTTTCGCCTTATTGTCAACCTAGAGAAACAATTGGTTAACCAAAAACAATTAAAAAATACAATTTAATAAAAGTATCAAGCGCATAATAAAGAATTACTCGCCAAGGGGTAAAGAGTGACTTACATAAATAATTTTTTAGTGTAGCTTTTCAGAAAGCCAAACCTCATGCTAGAATTATAAAGGTAGAAAGAAGGAGAATTATGCTGCCTTTTATAAAGGAAACGGAAACTGCCTGGGATAGGCTTAAAAATACAAGCAAACCGATTGTTTTGTATGGCATGGGCAACGGCGCTGACAAGATACTGGATTGGTGTGAGGATAACGGTGTAAAGGTTGCCGCTATTTTTGCCAGTGATGATTTTGTACGAGGACAAATTTTCCGCGGCTACAAGATTTGCAAGTATGCTGATGTTGTCAGCCAATATCAGGACTTTTTGCTTGTTATTGCTTTTGCCAGTGAGTCACCAGCTGTCCTTGAGTATTTCTTTGCTCTTGCGGAGAAGCACGAAACCATAGTGCCACATCTGCCACTCTTCGCTGGCGATGAAATTGTAGATTTCAGTTGGCTGGAAAAATATCAGGCAGAATTAATGGAAGTCTACCAAAAACTGGCTGACGAAAAGTCCAGGGAAGTATTTGCGGGAGCGCTTAATTACAAATTAAGCGGCAAAATATCATATCTAAAGGATATTACGACGCAGCGCCAGGATGATTGCAAAGAAATTTTTGTGTTTGACAGCAATGAAACATATGTTGATCTTGGTGCCTATGACGGAGATACAATAAAGGAATTTTTGGCCTATACAGATTCTGCTTATCAGGAAATTATCGCTTTGGAACCTGATAATAAGAATTTTAAAAAATTACAGCGTTATGTGGAAGAAACTGGGCTGGAAAGAATTACTCTAGTTAATAAGGGAGTCTGGAGCGAAGAGGGAATTCTTGGCTTTACAGCAAGCGGCGGCAGACAGTCCTCTTTGCAGTCAGAAGGTAAAGTAGAAGTTCTTGTTGATTCTGTTGATCATATAATGCAGGGGAGACAGGTTACTTACATGAAACTTGATGTGGAAGGAGCAGAATTCGAGGCTTTGAATGGTGCCCGAGAAACAATTGGCATGTGGACTCCAAAATTGTTTGTTGCTGCTTACCATCATGACAATGATTTATGGTGTTTGCCATTATTGTTATGGTGTCTCAATAAAAACTATAAGATTTATTTGCGAAAGCATCCCTATGTGCCGGTTTGGGAGCTTAATTTTTTAGCTGTAACGAAGAACGACACCCGGGGACAATAAAGGTCCATGGGGGATACAAAAAGTCCCTTTGTCGCCTGAGAGAAGAAAGTTTTTTTCGAGAGGCTGTTTTTTGAGAAAAAATGCGAAAAAACTTTAAAATGTGTAAAATTTTTTTCAATTGTAAGCAGGATTTTGAATTGGTTGGGCGAAATCTATAATGCAGATTGCAAAATTACACAAGGGAGTGGATGTTTGTGAAAAAGGCAAAATGGTTGATTGCTACCGCAGCAGTTCTGGCTATGGTAGTAGCAGCAGGCTGCGGCGGCGATAAGAAAGCTGCTGACAACAAAGCTGGGGGTAAGGCTAAGGGCGATGTAATGGTTTACACATCTATCTATCCAGACATTATTGATAATGTCTGCAAACCTAATATCAGCAAAGCTTTTCCTAACATGAAGGTATCATGGTTCCAAGGCGGTACTGAAAAAGTTATTACCAAAATTACAGGCGAAATCAAAGCCGACAAAATTGGTGCAGACCTTCTTATGGTTGCTGATCCTTCCTATTATCTGAAATTACAGGAAGAAAAGCATTTATTGAATTATGTTTCACCAAATCTTAAAGACAATATCAGTGCTAAAGATAAAGATGGTGCTTGGGCTGCTGTCCGTATAAGCAATATGATTATTGCTTATAATACTGATAAATTAAAAGCCGAAGATGCTCCGAAATCCTGGCAGGATCTTACTGATCCAAAATGGAAGGGCAAAATTGCAATGCCGAATCCATTGCTTTCAGGTACTGCATATGTAGCAGTTGGTGCCTTGGCTGATAAATACGGCTGGGAATATTTCGATAAGTTAAAAGCTAATGATATTCGTGTTGAACAAGGTAATTCTGCTATTCAAAACAAATTGCTGACAGGCGAATATGCTGTAGCAATGATTCTTGAAGAAAATATCTTAAAATTGGTTAATACAAAACATGAGCCACTGAAAGTTATTTATCCAAGTGATGGCGTAATTGTTATCCCAAGTCCTATCGCTATTATGAAAACCACTAAGAATCCTGAAGGTGCAAAAGCTGTTATGGACTGGTGGCTGTCTAAAGAAGGACAACAAGCAGTTGTTAAAGGCTGGATGCACTCCGTACGCGGTGATATGGAACCTCCTACAGGTGCACCTGCACTTAAGACCTTCATTGATAAGGCAGTAAAGATTGATTGGAATAAACTCGCAAAGAATAATGCTCAAATTAAAGAAGAATTCCGTGTAAGAGTAATGGAATAGTTCCTTCTTTATTTATCTTAATGCAACATTTTTTCGAGAATCAGGGACCGCTAAAAACGGTCCCTGTTTTCCGATTTTTATAAGAGCAGTACAATAATTTTGTTTGTGCCGACGAATATATTGTCGGGGAAAGGAGCTCAAGTGGGCTTTTTCTCAAGAATCAACAGCAAAGTGCTTGTTATTTCCATATCGGTATTGCTGCTGGTTTATTTCATTGTATTCCCTATGGGAATTTTGGTTTTTGACAGCATTTATCAGCAAGGGCAATTTAATTTCAGCAATTATAAACTTGTTTACAGCACTATTGTTAACTGGAAGGCTCTTACCAATACGGTGGAGTTGTCTTTGATGGTTATGGTCGCCAGTGTTATCATAACATTTCCTTTGGCTTGGCTTGTCGGCAGAACTAACCTGCCTGGCAAAAAAACATATCGTACGCTCTTGGTTGCCAGCTATATGATTCCGCCTTATGTAGGTGCTATTGCCTGGGTACAGTTATTGAATCCGAGCGTAGGATATTTGAATCAGATTTTGAAATGGATATTTAATTTGCAGCAAGCTCCGTTTGATATATATACATTCGGTGGTTTGGCTTGGGTTTTGACTCTTTTTTATTCTCCTTTTGCTTTTATAACTATTTCTCGTGCTATGGAAAAAATGGACCCGACTTTGGAAGAAGCAGCCAGGGTTTCCGGTGCGTCACCTCTCAAAACTTTGTTTGATGTTACGCTGCCGCTTATGGCTCCAAGCATCTTGGCCGGCGGCTTGCTGGTATTTATAGCAGCCGGTTCTTGCTTTGGTATTCCTGCTATAGTCGGTATGCCTGGAAATATTGAAGTTATGACTACGCGTATCGTGACGTATATTTATATGGGTGATGATCAGGGTATTCGCGATGCTACTGCTTTGGCAGCATCTTTGATGATTATAGCAAACTCATTACTATTCTTTATGACCTGGATGCTTGGCCGCAAGGATTATACTACTATCAGCGGTAAAAGCACCCGACCTAATATGGTTGAACTTGGCAAGTGGAAATGGCCGGCGTTTGTCGGTGTAGGTCTTTATTCCACAATTGCTGTAATAATACCGCTAGTTTCCATCGTTGTTACGTCTCTCTTAAAGAGCATGTCGAAACCGGTAACTCTCAGCAATATGGGCTTCGATAGCTGGCTGCCGGTTATTACAAGTTCACAATATATGGAGAGTATCTGGAACTCTGTAGTATATGCAGTTATTGCGGCAACAGTAGGAACCATTCTTTCAGTCTTTATTGCGTATCTTTCGGTTAAGACCAGGGTTAAGGGCAGGTCACTGCCTGACCTTTTGACAATTATAGGCGGTTCTACGCCAAGTATCGTTATTGCTTTGGCCCTCGTTATTACTTTTTCCGGCAGTTACGGTTTAAACCTTTATTCGACAATGTGGATTTTGATTGTCAGCTATCTGGTTAAATATATGACGATGTCCGTCAGGACAATAGCTGCATCACTAAGCCAGGTACATATTTCTCTGGAAGAAGCAGCTCTTAATTCCGGAGCAAGCTGGATCAGAACCTGTAAGGATATTATTCTGCCGCTTATCGCGCCATCAGTTATTGCAGGCTGGTTTTTGATATTTATGCCGTCATTCTACGAATTAACGATGTCTCTGCTTTTATACAGCGGCGATACAAAGACAATCGGTGTTTTGCTTTATGAATTGCAAACCTATGCCGATACGCAGAATGCTTCGGTTTTGTCTGTTATAATTTTGAGCATCGTATTGGTTGGTAACATTATCCTGAACAAAGTAAGTAAAGGAAATGTCGGAATTTAATTAAGGAGTGGGAAAATTGGCACAAGTACGCATTGAACATATTTTTAAGCGATTCGGCGGAGTTACTGCTGTTAATGATTTTAATCTGGTTGTTGAAGACGGCGAATTCGTTTCTATTCTTGGTCCTTCCGGTTGTGGTAAGACGACAACCCTCAGGATGGTAGCAGGTTTTGAAAGAGCAACTGAAGGCGAAATTTATATTGGCGATCATTGTGTTAGTTCTTCGGACAAAAAAACATTTGTTCCGCCGGAGAAACGTGATATAGGCATGGTTTTCCAGTCGTATGCCGTATGGCCGCATATGACGGTTCTCGACAATGTTGGTTATCCTTTGAAAATCCAGAAAGTTGCCAAAGAAGAACGCATCAAACGTGTTAAGGAAATACTGGCTTTGGTGCATCTTGATGAATATGCAGAGCGCTATCCTCATCAATTGTCCGGCGGACAACAGCAACGTGTTGCTTTAGCCCGCGCATTGGTAGCTCGTCCAGGACTTTTGCTTCTTGACGAACCGCTTTCTAATCTTGACGCTAAATTGCGCGAAAGTATGCGCTTTGAAATTCTAGCCTTACAAAAAGAGCTTGGTATAACGGTAATTTATGTTACCCATGACCAAGGCGAAGCAATGGCAATGAGCGACCGTATCGTAGTTATGAGCAAAGGTGTTGTCCAGCAGATAGGTGCTCCGCATGAAATTTATACCGACCCAGCTAACAAGATGGTTTCTGATTTTATCGGTCTGGTTAATTTTCTGCCGGGAGATATTTCTGATGGCAGAGTACACATTGCCGGTATGGCAACTTCTCTGCCCAATAATTCCAATCTTACCGGCCAAGTCACAATTGCCGTTCGCCCGGAAAATATTACCTTGTCGGCTGAAAAAGGTACAATGACAGGTGTATTGACTCACCGTTTCTATCTAGGTGATGCTGTTGACTACCGTGTGCAGGTTGGCGACGAAATGGTACGTGTTATCGTAAAGGGTGCGGATTTGAAAAGATTCAAAGATGGTGAAACAGTCTATCTTGATTTTGACCGCATCATGATTTTTGATAAAGAGTGATTTTGTGATGAAAAACCAGCTGTTAACATGCAGCTGGTTTTTTGCTGTTTATTCCTCCCTTAGCAGATAATACTCTTATGCACCTTGTGTATGTTATAATGTAAGCAAACTGACAGCAAAGTAGGAAGAGCATATGAAAAAAAAGTGCATATTAGTGGTTGCTTTCTTAATCGCGCTTATCGCTCTTGGTGGCTGCGGCAGGATGAAGCTTAACGAAGATGCTGAAATCTTTAAAGTTTACAGTGAATTGCCGGAAGATATTACCAATGCTTTTATAAATGATTTCGAAAAAGACCATAAGGGAAAATTGAAAATTGAAATTGTAAAGACTGCCGCAAAACAAGGACCAGGCAGGATAAATGAACTTAAAAGTCTTGACTTTGATGTTTGGTTGGGTGGTACAGCTGAAGATTATTTTTTGGCTGATAACAGAAGAATGCTGAAACCTTATGAGGCCAAAGATTTGCGCAATATACCAACAGGCCTGCGTGATAAGCATGGGACTTGGACAGGACTTTTCACAACTAATCTTGTTTTTTTAGCAAACAAAAAAGCATTGGCGGAAGTTGACGAAGAAAGGCCACAAGCTTGGTCAGACTTGTTGGATTTAGAGTTGCGTAGGAATATCATTATTTCTGACCCGTCTATGAGACAGGGTGGTTACCGGATATTGACGACTTTCTGGCAGCTTTATGGGGAAAAGAAGTTCGAAACATATGCAAAAAACTTGAAACTGCAGGAATTGACCTATGCCCGTGATGACGAAGCAGCAGTTGAAGCAGTGCGCAAAGGTGAAAAAGCTTTGACAATTGTTACGCTTGATTTGGCAATGTCGGCTGCAGCTGCTGATCATAATTTAGTAATAAGTATTCCCGCTGATGGTACTTCCCGCAAATTAATCGGTGTGGCGATTATGGACAAAACTAAGAAGGAAGCGCTTAGTAGAAGTTTTATTGATTATTTAATTTCTGATAAAGCAAAGAAGGTTCTGGACAATTCTAATTACTATGTCTGGCCTTTGAGTGATGACAAGGAAGATTATACTTGGGGAAAACCTTATGCGGATGTATTTTTAGTGCATGATGATTTGAGATGGTGTGTTTTGACCGGTGAAGAAATAATCGAAAAGCTGCAAACAATCGATAAGCAGGGATCTTTATTGCTTAAAGGCGTATAGAAGCAGGCATTATAAAAGGAGGAAAGAACTAATGAATTGTGCTTTTTGCTCACACAACAAATGCTACACAAGCGGTCAAAATTGTACAAAAATGACTCATGAGGAGGTTTGCGATTCTTATTCTGAAGAAGACAGGTTGATGATGAAAGCTTCTTCGGCTACAGAGAGCAGAAATTATATACAAATGACGCGTTTGGAAGAAAGCGTATATTTTGCTAAGGAAATGGGTGTAAAAAAAGTAGGCATAGCTTTTTGCATCGGGTTGAGAAACGAAGCTCGTTTTGTTGCTCAATATTTTAAAAATCAAGGTTTTACGGTAGAATCAGTTTGCTGCAAGGTGTGCTCCGTTGACAAAGATTTGCTGGAACTGGAAAAAATCAAGAAGGGGAGTGCCGAAGCCATGTGTAATCCAAAGACACAGGCAAAAATTCTGAATGAAGCAAAAACAGAATTAAACTTTCTGGTCGGACTCTGCGTAGGACATGACATGCTCTTTACAAAATCTTCGGAAGCACCGGTATCAAGCCTTATTACTAAAGATAGAGTTCTTGCTAACAATCCTGCTGGTGCAGTATATTCCCGCTATTGGAGAAGAAAATTAGGGATTTTGGAAGAAGGCACAGTATAGTCACTTAATATTTTTGGATAACGGTATGGTGAATGAGTATTTGGTGAAAAGAAGGATTTTAGTATTTTTCGTCGAAAAACATACACCATGTTTTTATCATATTGAAGCATTGTAGAATGGGAGGATGGAGAAAATGATGAAAAAAAATCTGAAATCTATTGCCATAGGCACTTCTTTAATAATGGCACTGGGTATCTTAGCTGGCTGTGGTGGCGAAAAGAAAGCGGCAACTCCGGCAAAGAAGATGGTCAAGGTAGGTATTGTACAACTGGTAGAGCATAGTGCTCTTGATGCCGCCAATAAGGGGTTTGTTGATGGTATGGCAGCAAATGGGTATAAGGAGAATGAAAATGTTACGTATGACCGGCAGAACGCTCAAGCTGATCAATCAAATCTGCAGAATATTGCACAGCGTTTTGTCAGCAATAAAGTTGACTTGATTTGTGCCATTGCAACTCCTGCCGCACAAACAATGGCCAATGCTACTAAGGACATTCCAATCGTAGGAACTGCTATTACTGATTATGCGGAAGCTAAGCTTGTAGCATCTAATAAAGAACCTAAGGGTAACGTAACTGGTACGACTGATATGAATCCTATTAAGGAACAAGTTGATTTGATGCTGAAAATTATGCCGCAGACCAAGAACGTTGGTGTAATTTACAGTTCGAGCGAAGTTAATTCCCAGCTGCAGGTAAAAATACTTAAAGAAGTTTTAGCAGCAAAAAGTATTAATGTCGTGGAAGCAACAGTTTCTAATGTAAATGATATTCAACAAGCAGCTCAAAGCCTGGTTGGTAAAGTGGATGTTGTATATGCGCCAACTGACAATGTCATTGCTTCTGCAATGCCGACCTTGGCTGCAATTACTGATGAAGCGAAGATACCTGTCATCTGCGGTGAAGGCGGCATGGTAAAAGCCGGCGGACTTGCAACTGTCGGTATCGATTATTATAAACTTGGCTTACAGACCGGCGCTATGGCTGCCCGCATTCTTTCCGGTAAAGAAAAACCAGCTACTATGGCTATTGAATCTCAAAAAGAGATGCAGACAATCGTCAATGAGGAAGCAGCAAAAAAACTTGGCATTACTATTCCAGCTGATGTTTTGAAAGCTGCAAAGGCATCTAAATAGTATGTTGGATCTTCTATTACCGACATTATCACAGGGGCTGCTTTGGGCTCTTATGGCCCTGGGCGTCTACCTGACTTACAGAGTTCTTGATATCGCTGATTTAACTGTTGAGGGCAGCTTCCCATTAGGGGCAGCAGTGGCAGCGGCATTGTTGACTAAAGGTTTTAATCCATTGACAGCCATTTTCGCAGCGGGCATCGCTGGCTCTTTGGCTGGTGTAATAACAGGAGTTTTGCATACACGGTTAAAAATACCGGCATTATTGGCTGGTATTTTAACAATGATTGCTTTGTATTCAGTGAATTTGCGAGTAATGGGAAAGGCTAATCTTTCTTTATTACGTATTGACACAGTTTTTACGTTTATCAAAGACGTCGGACTTAGCAATGCTCAGGCAGTTTTTATCATTGGTTTGGCCAGCACTATTTTATTTGGAATGCTGATGTACTGGTTCTTTGGTACGGAAATTGGCGCAGCTATCAGAGCGACAGGTTTTAATCAGCAAATGATCAGGGCACAAGGCATTGATACTAATGTAACGATTATTTTGGGCCTTTTGATTAGTAATGCCTTTGTTGCTATTTCTGGTGCATTGATTGCGCAGAGCAATGGTTTTGCGGATGTCGGGATGGGCGTAGGAACAATCGTCATAGGCTTGGCTTCAGTTATTATCGGTGAAGTCTTGTTTGGTACACGCAGTTTCAAAAACTGTCTTATTTCTGTTGTTCTGGGTTCTATTGTCTACCGTTTTGTTATCGCGCTGGTTTTGCAGCTCGGTATGCCGCCGAATGATTTAAAACTGTTTACTTCGGTGTTGGTAGCTTTTGCCTTGTCGATGCCGCTTTTCAAAAAAAGTATTGATGGCAGAAAGGTGGCGAAATAATGCTAAGAGTAGAAAATATTTCTAAAACCTTTCATCCCGGTACGATTAATGAGAAGAAGGCGCTGCAGGACTTATCTCTGCACTTGAATTCAGGTGATTTTGTTACGGTAATAGGTGGTAATGGTGCGGGAAAGTCGACACTAATGAATTCTATTGCCGGTGTATTTCCGGTTGATAAGGGCAGAATTGTCATTGACGGCGATGATATTTCGAAACAGCCTGAACACAAAAGGGCAAAGTATATCGGACGTGTTTTCCAGGATCCCATGATGGGAACAGCAGCTGGCATGATGATTGAGGAAAATTTAGCCATAGCCTCAAGACGCGGCAAGATACCGACTTTTGCCTGGAGTTCAAAAGAGGAAGACAAGGAACGCTTCAAAATATTATTGCAAGAACTTGATCTTGGCTTGGAAAACAGAATGAGTGACAAGGTTGGTTTGCTGTCCGGTGGACAACGACAGGCCTTGACCCTTTTGATGGCTACACTTAATCAGCCTAAGCTCCTTTTGCTGGATGAACACACAGCGGCTCTTGACCCTAAGACGGCAGAAAAAGTACTGGGCTTGACGCAAAAAATTGTCAGCCGTTATCATCTGACAACACTGATGATTACGCATAATATGCGTGATGCACTGCGTTTTGGCAACCGCCTGATTATGATGCATAACGGTCGCATTCTTATCGACTTGGCAGGACGTGAGAAAGATAATCTTACCATTCCGGATCTGCTGGCGATGTTTGAGAAGGCTAGTGGCAATGAACTTGATAACGACAGGATGCTTTTAGGTTAATGATTAAATTGCAGGACCCTTTCACGAGTAGTTATTACTGCTTGCTGTAAGGGTCCTTTTTTTATGCCTGAAATAACATAATCTTAAGCAGTTCTTAACATTGCCTTAACAACTTGCAGTATTGTCTTTGTTATAATGTCTGCAAGTAATAAATATCAAATAGGCGGTGGCAGACAAAGATGAAGAGTTGGAAAAAAACATTGGCAGTCTTATGCGTGGGAGCTATGACCCTGGCATTGGCAGGTTGCGGGGCTAATGGTGACAAGAAAGTCAGCGATGGCGGCAAAGTGAAAATTGAGTACTGGCATGTAGCTTCGGAAAGTTTTGGTGGAGCAACGGTCAAAGATCTGGTAGCGGAATTCAACAAAACGCATCCGAACATTGAAGTGGTAGAGAAGTATAATCCTGATATGTACAAAGGGTTGACACAGAATTTGCAGGCAGCTATTGCTTCCGGTAAAAATCCTGATGTTGTACAGATGGGTTGGAGTTATTTAAATTATGCGGCTGAAAATCTTAAATATACAGATATTCCGACGATGATTAAAGAACAAGCACCGGAAGATAAAGACTTTTTACAGAAAAACTACTTACCTAACGTGTTGGCATTGGCACAAACTGATGATGGTAAACAAATAGGCATACCATATTCTATCAGTGTTCCGGTTTTATATTATAATCCGGAAGTTTTTGCAAAAGCCGGACTTGATCCGAATAACCCACCAAAAACTTGGTCTGAGGTAAAAAGTGCAGCTAAACAGATTAAAGAGAAAACTGGTATTATGGGCTTTTTCATGCAGGAGTATGCAGATAATTGGGCACAACAGGCTTTGATAGAGTCAAACGGCGGCAAGATGCTGAAAAAAGAAAATGGCAAAACTAAAGCTGCCTTTGACACACCTGAGGCTGCTGAGGCTTACCAGTTGCTTGCCGATATGGTTAAAGACGGCAGTGGATTGCATGCAACTAATGAGGAAGGTTTTCAAGCTTATCTGAGTGGCAAACTTGGTATGGTTTGTACAACTATTGGTAAAAGAGCAAACTTCGAAAAAAGTGCTAAGTTCAAAGTGATGGTGGCACCTTTCCCAGTATTTGAAGGCAAACCGATGAAAGTACCTGCTGGTGGTAATTTCCTGATGGTTTTCTCAAAGGATGCTGCTAAACAGAAAGCTGCCTGGGAGTTCATTAAATTCCTTGAGTCGCCGGCATCTTTGGCAAAATGGAGTACAGGTACCGGCTATCTGCCGCCGCGCAAAGATGTTGAGCAAGACCCTAATGGCTTTAAAAAGATGATTGCAGAAAATAAAAATATTCAGGCAGCTTTGTCGACAATGCCAAATCTTGTAAAGTGGGCAAGTTTCCCAGGTGCTAACGGATTACAAGCTGAGCAGTTACTGATAGATGTACGTGATGTAATTCTGAGTGGCAAACAAACAGCAGCTGAGGCACTACATACCACCGCTGAGAAAATTAATAGCCTGCTCTAAATTTTTGAAGAATAACTAACAGGATGCTGCTTATATTTGGCGGCATCCTGTTTTTAAAAAGAGAGGTACCAAAAGTGCGGAAAGGCAGCATACGAGCATTATTATTTTTATTACCAGCGGCAGTAATCTTTTTATTCTTTTTCTATTGGCCTTTAATGCAAAATTTATATTTAAGCTTTTTTCAATGGAATATGGTAAGCCCACAGATGAAATTTGTAGGTCTTAACAATTATATTGATGTTCTTGGTAGTTCAGAGTTATTTAAAATTATGGGCAATACTTTTTTGTTTATTATTGTGCTTATAGTGCTGAATTTTGTGCTGCCTTACTTATATTCCTATATTTTGGGACATTTAGTAAAAAAGTTTAATTTTTTCTATAGGTCGACACTGTTTTTGCCTAGTACGATTTCTTTGGCCGTTGCCAGTATTATCTTTTTGTGGATCTATAACCCGTTGGCAGGACCTTTAAGCATAATCCTGAGCGGCATCGGCTTGGAGTCTCCAAGGTGGTTTAAGGAAAATATTCTGGTTATCATAGCTATTTGCACAATTATCGGCTGGAAAGTTTTTGGCTATAACTTAATTGTTATGTTGGCGGCAATGGTTGCTGTGCCGAAGGAAATGATTGAGGCGGCCAAACTGGAAAATGCTTCTGATTGGCTGATCTTCAAAAAAATCATTTTGCCTATGACGGCACCAACAGCCATATATGTGTTTACCATTACAGTTGTTTTCGGCCTGCAATATATCCTGGTGCCAGTTAATATGCTGACACAGGGTGGACCTGACCAGGGAAGTTCAAATCTTGTCTATATAGTTTATCAATATGGGTTCATTTTCTTTCAAACAGGCAAGGCAGCAGCTTTTGCTATACTGACAATGTTGGCGTATGCAGCATTTTTACTGCTAAAAAATAAATATTTGGACAAGAGGATACATTATGAAAACTAGATTCAACAAACGTGTATTTTGGCACTTACCACTTTTGGCAGCAGTGCTTTTGCAGCTATGGCCCATAATTTTTATGGCTTCAACATCGCTAAAGGATATGGAGCAAATTTTTACCTCTACCCTTAATCCTTTACCATTTCCACCGACCATCAATAACTATATAACTGTCTTGGAAGATTTTCCTTTTTTCACTTATGTTTATAATACTTTTTTCATTGCCTCGGTAGTTACCATATGCAAGATAACAACGAGTGTACTTGCTGCTTTTGCTTTTGTTTATTATGAGTTTAAAGGCAAAGAAACGATTTTCAACCTTATGCTTTTGACGTTCTTTATTCCGATAACAGTACTGATAATGCCCAATTATCTTTTGATGTCCAAACTGGGACTATTGAATACGCCTTGGGGTGTTATATTGCCGCAGATTGCAGATGGCATGGGCATTTTTTTGATGCGCCAGACTATTAGGGGCATTCCAAAGCCACTACTCGAAGCGGCACTTTTGGAGGGGGCCGGCGCCTTTGGCATTTTGTCAAAAGTGGTGCTGCCGCTGATTAAACCATCGGCTATCGCAGTAACTATTTTTTTCTTTATTAATTCCTGGAATGAGTATTTTTGGCCTTTGCTTGTATTGCAGGACAAAGAAAATTACACTTTGCCTCTTGCTTTGCAAATGTTTATTAGTGCCGAAGGCGGCAGCGAATGGGGGATTGCTATGGCCGTAGCAATGCTGACTAGTTTATTGCCGTTATTACTATATTTGCTTTGCCAGAAGTATATCTTAAGTACCTTTATGCAATCGGGAGTGAAAGGATAATATTATGAATAATATTCAATTTCTAAATGTTAGCAAAAACTATGGCGAAACAGCGGTGATCAAAAGACTGAACCTGAACATCACAGAGGGTGAAAGATTAGTTCTTTTGGGCCCTTCCGGGTGCGGAAAAACTACTACTCTGCGGATGATTGCCGGATTGGAAGAAGTATCAGAAGGGCAGCTGTTGATGGGCGGATACGTTGTTAATGACGTTGCCCCCGGAGAAAGAAATATTGCAATGGTATTTCAAAATTATGCTTTATTTCCACACCTTTCAGTTCTGGAGAATGTTACTTTCGGGTTGAAAATTCAAAAACTGGAAGAACAGGAAATTGAAAAAAGAACTAAGGAAGCATTGGCAATATTAAACCTTACAGGTTACGAAAATCGTAAACCAAAAGAATAATCCGGAGGCCAAAAGCAGATAGTGGCCTTGTGCAGGGCAAATTTGAAGCAATCACCGTTATTCCAGTTAGA
>JBFWIF010000066.1:0-14404 GCA_050256135.1 Acidaminococcaceae bacterium
ATGGTTTCAGGTATGGAACGTTATTTTCAGATTGCTCGTTGTTTCCGTGATGAGGACTTACGTGCTGACCGTCAACCAGAGTTTACCCAACTTGATATGGAAATGTCATTTGTAGAATCAGAAGATGTTATGGAAATGATGGAAGGCTTAATTGCTTACATCTTTAAGGGTGCCTTAGATAGGGAACTCGATATTCCTTTCAAACGTTTGACTTGGGATGAAGCTATGGCACGTTATGGTTCCGATAAACCTGATTTGCGTTTTGCTATGGAATTAATTGATATGTCTGAGGCTGTTAGCGGTTCTGATTTCAAAGTATTTAATTCTGTTCTTGAGGATGCCGGCCAAGTTAAAGCTATTAATGTCAAAGGTTACAGCAGTATTGCCCGCAGAGAATTAGACGGATTGGTTGAATTCGTCAGCATTTATGGAGCAAAAGGCCTTGCATGGATTATAGTTAACGAGGATGGAAGCATTAAATCACCTATTGCAAAATTTTTCAGCGATGAACAAATGAAATCTATTTTGAGTACAGGCGGCGCTGAGTCAGGTGACTTGTTGCTATTTATAGCCGATAAGAAGGCAGTTGTTGCACAGGCTCTTGGTGCGCTTCGCCTTGAAATGGCTAAACGTCTCGGTCTTATTGATGAAGACAAATTAGCTTTTGCCTGGGTTGTGGATTTCCCAATGTTTGAATATGATGAAGAGGAAAAACGTTTTGTTGCTATGCACCATCCGTTTACCTCTCCTCGTGATGAAGACTTGCAATATTTGGAGTCTGATCCTGGCCGCGTTTATGCCAAAGCTTATGATATGGTCCTTAATGGTACGGAAATTGGCGGTGGCAGCATACGTATCCATCGCAGAGATGTCCAAAAAGAAGTTTTTGCTGCCATTGGACTTACAGATGAACAAGCGCGAGAAAAATTTGGTTTCCTTATGGATGCTTTTGAATATGGTGCACCACCTCATGGCGGCTTAGCTTTTGGTTTGGATAGATTAATCATGATAATGGCAAAGCGACCATCAATTCGTGATGTCATTGCTTTCCCGAAAACTCAAAGTGCAAGCTGTTTAATGTCTCAGGCTCCTAATGATGTTGAAGAGAAGCAATTAAGAGAGTTACATATCAGATCAACCGTAGTTAAAAAAGAGAATTGATAGAAGGCATAATTTGATAATATTGTTGTTTTCTGTTAATATAATATTAAGCTAGATTATATCCCTGCGGTGCGCGTTAAAAATCCATGTTTTGAGCCAACACTTTTACCTTGGGAGCCTAGAGCGCCTGCCACTGATGATAAGCCTCCTTGAGTGGACATCAAAAGTGGTCGGGAGGGCACCCACCTGCACATGCAGGTTCAAAACTTGGAAAAAAACGGCATTGTGGGGCAATTTTTTAGGGGTTTTAAAATGGATTTAAGCCGTGTTGAAATTGTTATTGGTAAAGATGCGATAAAGAAACTCCAGTCGGCGGCAGTTGCTGTTGTAGGGTTGGGCGGAGTCGGTTCCTATGTTGCAGAGTCTTTAGCAAGAAGTGGTATAGGAAATTTGTTATTGGTAGATTCAGATTTTGTTGCATCAAGTAACATAAATCGCCAACTTCCGGCTTTGCAGTCTACTATGGGAATGAGCAAAACAATTGTTTTGCGTAATCGCTTGCTGGATATAAATCCTGAATGCTGCATTGAAATTTACGATAAATTTTATAATCCTGGTGAATTTGATACTGTATTTGGTCGGAAGTATTCCTATATAGCCGATGCTATTGACAGTGTTAATTCTAAAGTAGATTTAATTGTTTCGGCAGCTAGCAACCATATACCGATAATTTCTGCTATGGGCACAGGCAATAAATTAGATCCTCAAATGCTTAGAGTTGCCGATATATGCAAAACGCATACGTGTCCTTTAGCCAGAGCTGTTCGGGCTAAGTTGCGCCAAGCTGGCATAGTTAGTGGCGTAAAGGTAGTATTTTCGGTTGAGGAACCGCAAAAAACAATAAAATCAAATGTACCAGGAAGCCTTGTGTTTGTGCCAGCTACAGCAGGACTTTTGATTGCTTCTTTGATAGTTCGTGACATATTGAACAAAGATTGATTTTTAGGCGCTGGCTTTTTGCTGGCGCCTTTTTAATAATTAAAGCAGGCAGGGGGTTATAGTAATGATGGACAGCTTATTTACTAGCATGGCGCCAAAGCCTTTAGCTGATAAATTAAGACCAAGAAATTTGGTTGACTTTGTTGGTCAAGAAAAAGTTATAGGTGAAAATAGTTATTTACGACGCATGATTGAAAATGATTCCATACCATCTATAATCTTTTATGGGCCACCTGGCACTGGTAAAACAACACTTGCCAAAGTTATTGCTGAATTAACAGGAAGTATATTTGAATCAATAAACGCAGTTTCCTCGGGTGTGCCGGAACTTCGTAAGCTTTTAGGGAGCGCTGTTGAGCGGCAAAGAGCTGGCATCGGTCGTACGATTATTTTCATAGATGAAATTCATCGTTTTAATAAAGCACAACAAGATGTACTTTTACCTTATGTAGAAAATGGCACGATAGTATTAATTGGTGCTACAACAGAAAACCCTTTCTTTGAAATCAACTCTCCTCTTTTGTCCAGAATGAAGGTAATTCGATTAGAGCAGTTGACGGAAGAGGATATCAAAAGAATTATAAAAAGAGCTTTAGCTGATAAAGTAAACGGGTATGGTGACATTGGTATTAAAATTACAGATGAAGCAATAGATGTTGTTGCCAATTTTGCCAATGGTGATGGCAGAAGAGCATTGAATGTATTGGAGCAAGCAATAGCAATGCTGCCAGAAGATAGTAAAGAACTGGATATGAGTGTTCTCAGGCTTGTAATTGGTAATGTTGTGCTCCAGTATGATAAAAATGGTGATTATCATTATGATGTTATTTCTGCCTTTATCAAAAGCATGCGGGGGTCCGATCCTGATGCGGCTTTACATTATTTAGCCAGATTAATAGAAAGTGGGGAAGATGTCAGGTTTATTGCAAGAAGAATCTTGATTTGCGCTTCTGAAGATGTTGGCAATGCCGATCCGAATGCTTTGCTTGTTGCAAATGCTGCAGCTCAGGCCGCTCATTTTGTTGGATTGCCTGAGGCTCAGATACCCCTTTCCCAAGCTGTCTGTTATATTGCTAATGCTCCTAAAAGCAATAGTTGCTACATGGGTATTGCGAAAGCAATCGAAGATGTTCGTACCAAGAATTGCGGGCAAGTACCTAAACATCTAAGAGATGCACATTATCCTGGTGCTGCAAAATTGGGTAATGGAACAGGTTATCTTTATCCTCATGATTATTCTGGTGGATATGTTAAGCAGCAATATCTTCCAGATGCCCTTGCAGATGTCAAGTATTATGAACCAAAGCCTATTGGAGAAGAGAAAGAACTATTGAGAAAAGATAGATAACAATTTTTAAAAGTTAATTGACATATTTTTATACAGTTGTTATTCTTTAGTAAATTAGTAGAAATTGATTTGAATAGGTGGGAATTTTTATGATGAAACTTTCGACTAAAGGCAGATACGGTGTTACAGCTATGTATGACCTAGCCATGAATTCTGCCGATAAAGTACCAATCTCAATAAAGAATGTAGCGGAAAGGCAACAAATTTCCGAACATTATCTTGAACAATTGATGGGGCAACTCAGAAAAGCCGGATTGGTTAAAAGTACCAGAGGAGCTCAGGGTGGGTACTATTTGACGAAAGAGCCTAAGGATATTACTGTTGGGGATATAATACGTGTTATGGAAGGTCCAATTGTTCCTGTCGACTGCTTACTTAGTGTTGCGAAAAATGATAAACATTATTGCGAAAAATGTGATGAGTGTGTTACGCAAGGTATTTGGGCTAAAGTCGCTGATAGTATAAGCAAGGTGCTTGATGGTATTACATTAGAGGATCTTTGCAGGAGTGAGAAGCATGCTGAATAATAAGACAGTAGCGATAGCGATGAGCGGTGGCGTAGACAGTTCTGTTGCCGCCGCTTTGTTGTTGCAAAAAGGATACAAAGTAATAGGAATTACGATGAAACTTTGGGTTGATAACCAGTTAAACGTATCAACAGAGGAATTGAGTTCATCTGAAAAAGATGCTGCAACCGTTGCAAGTTTATTGGGAATAGAGCATCATATATTAGATTTAAGCGATTTTTTTCGGCAAAATGTTGTGCAATACTTTTTAGACGAGTATAAAGCTGGTAGGACTCCCAATCCATGCGTTTTCTGTAATAAAAGGGTTAAATTCGGAGTTTTATATGATAAAGCCAGGGAACTTGGCGCAGATTATTTAGCAACCGGACATTACGCACGTATAAAAGAGGATGCAGAAGGATTTAAACATGTGGCTATGGCGAAAAATATAGCGAAAGATCAAAGCTATGTTCTTTATCACTTAAATCAGGAGCAACTTAATCATGTTCTATTTCCTTTAGGTGACTATGATAAAGTACAAGTCAGAGAGCTGGCAAAAGAGCTTAATCTGCCTGTATTCAATAAGAAAGACAGCCAGGATATATGTTTTATACCTGATAATGATTATCATCGGTTCCTTAATGCTTTTTCACATGAAAAAAGTGGTAATATCATAAATACTAAGGGGCAGATATTGGGTAAACATCATGGAATTTCTCATTATACCATTGGCCAGCGCAAAGGTCTCGGTATAGCTGCTACCGCACCTTTGTATGTTGTTGAGATTGATGCAGAGAAGAATGTAATAGTACTTGCGGATTCTGAGGAGTCCTTACGTGATGGTATGACTGTTAGTGATGCTTTTTTCAGTAACGGCCTATCTTTGAAAGCAAAAATGGCTGTAAAAGTTAAAATTCGCTATAATGCCAAACCAGTTGACGCTTTCATTGAACCGGATATTTGTGAAGGGCAGGTTAAAGTTACTTTTAAACAGCCGCTGCGTGGTATTGCACCTGGGCAAGCAGCAGTTTTTTATGAAGATGATTATTGTATTGGTGGCGGCACAATTTTAAATTCCATAAAGTCAAGCTAAATTGACATAATAGAGCAAATTTTGTATAATTTTTCGTGTGTTTACATGGAAACAAGGGGCGATAAATAAAAATGAAAAATATGACTGGTAACGAAATAAGAGAGGCTTTCCTGAATTTCTTTGCAGATCGAGGACATCTAATTCAGCCAAGTGCCTCTTTGATTCCTCAAGATGATCCTACTTTATTGTTAATTGGTGCTGGTATGGCCCCATTTAAGCCTTTTTTTACAGGAAAAATGAAACCGCCAAGTCCGCGAATTACAACTTGTCAGAAATGTGTACGTACCGGCGATATTGAAAATGTTGGCCGGACAGCAAGGCATCATACTTTTTTCGAAATGTTGGGCAATTTCTCTTTTGGCGATTATTTCAAAAAAGAAGTTATTCCTTGGAGTTGGGAATTTTTGACGGAAGTGCTGGAAATACCAGCCGATAAGTTATGGATTACGATATATACTGATGACGATGAAGCTTTTGATATTTGGCATAATGTTGTTGGTGTACCGACAGAACGCATTATTCGTATGGAAGAAAATTTCTGGGAGATCGGGTCGGGACCATGTGGCCCTTGTTCCGAGATTCATGTAGATCTCGGTGAAGAGAGGGGATGCGGTAAACCTGATTGTGCCGTAGGGTGCGATTGTGACCGTTATCTGGAAATATGGAATCTCGTATTTACACAATATAACCAAAATGATGATGGAACATATACACCGCTTAAGAATAAAAATATTGATACAGGTGCTGGCCTGGAGCGTCTTGCATCTGTTCTGCAACAGAAGAAATCTAACTTTGAAACAGATCTTATCTACCCTATAATCGAATATGCTGCTAATGTAGCAAATAAGAAATTTGGTGCTGATGATAAAACAGACATTTCTTTAAAGGTTATTGCTGATCATGCTCGTAGTCTTTCGGTTATGATAAGTGACGGCGTATTGCCTTCAAATGAAGGTAGGGGTTATGTTTTAAGAAGAATTTTGCGTAGAGCAGTAAGACATGGACGTCTTATTGGTATAAATAAGCTGTTTCTTGCAGATGCTGTGGATGTTGTCCTCAAGATATTCAATGGTGTATATCCTGAAATGGCTGAGAAAGGCGATTATGTTAAAAAAGTCGTTGAAATGGAAGAAACGCGTTTCATGCAGACTTTACAACAAGGTACTGAAATATTAAACGAAGAGATAGTTTCTTTACGTGAAAAAGGCGAAAAAGTGCTTAATGGCGCTTCCGCTTTTAAGCTTTACGATACTTTTGGTTTTCCATGGGAATTGACTGCCGAGATTTTAGAAGAAAATTCTATGACCATGGATAAAGATGGTTTTGATAAAGCGATGCTTGAACAGAAAGAAAGAGCTCGTTGTGCACGCGCTGATAAAGAATGTCTGCCAGTTGTCTATAATACAACGGCGTTTGAAGCAGAAGAATTATTAGTAAACGAAGATGCCAAAGAAGGAAAAGTCGTTTTGCTTTATGAGCAACAAAATCCACAGCCAGTTCAAACAGTAGCGGATGGTGAATGCGTTGCCATTATTTTGAATGTAACGCCTTTCCACGCCGAAGGCGGCGGACAATTGGGTGATACAGGTCGTTTGGTTGCACCGTCTGGTGTTGTAGAAGTAACTAATACGAAAAAATTGCCAAATGGTTCTACTATACTTATTGGTCAGGTAACTGAAGGCGTTATTAATGCAGGTGAACAAGTTATTACTGAGGTTAATCGTCAGCGGAAAAATGATATTGCACGAAATCATACTGCAACCCATCTA
Source organism: Acidaminococcaceae bacterium (assembly GCA_050256135.1). Taxonomy (GTDB): domain Bacteria; phylum Bacillota; class Negativicutes; order Acidaminococcales; family Acidaminococcaceae; genus RZYP01. Next base: position 6,817 of record JBFWIF010000066.1, read on the forward strand.
CTGCATGCTGCATTAAAGGAAGTATTAGGATCACATGTTAATCAAGCTGGTAGTTATGTCGGACCAGACCGACTCCGTTTTGATTTTTCGCACTTCTCGCAAGTAACGGAAGAAGAGTTGAAAAGAGTTGAAAGCATTGTCAACGAACGTATTTTAGATTCACTAGATGTTGACATAACAGAGACAGAAATAAACAAAGCAAAGGCTATGGGAGCCATGGCGCTGTTTGGTGAGAAATATGGTGATGTTGTCCGCGTCGTAAGCGTTCCTGGTTTCAGCATGGAACTTTGTGGCGGTGTTCATGTAAAAAACACTGCTCTTATCGGTATGTTCAAAATTATCTCTGAATCCAGTAGTGGTGCTGGTGTTCGCAGGATTGAAGCAGTAACTGGACATGGCGCATTGGCATTTGTCAATGAAACAGAGACCTTGGTAAGAAGTGTAGCCCAGACTCTTAAATGTCGCACAAATGATATTCTCAGCAGAATTGAAAGCCTGCAAACAGAACTTAAAATTTCTGAACAAAAGGCAAGTGAATTAGCTGATCAGATTGCATCAGCACAGCTTGATGAAATTGGAAGTAAGGTTAAGGAGTTTAATGGTATACAAGCTTTAGTCCAAGCAGTTTCCGTAGATGATATTGATGCACTTCGTTCACTTGGTGACAAAATGCGTGATAAAGTTGGTGGAGTAGTCGTACTTGCCAATGTTGCATCTGAAGATAAGATTAATATTCTTGCAATGGCTACTAAAGAAGCCACAAAGGCTGGTATTCATTGTGGTAATATAGTTAAAGAGGTAGCTAAGATAACTGGTGGCAACGGTGGTGGAAGACCTGATATGGCTCAGGCCGGCGGAAAAGATATTACTAAACTACAAGAGGCTCTTGATGCTGCCTGGGATATAATTGCAGGACAAGTAAATTAAATACCAGAAGGAATTTTAGTTCCTTCCTTATTTTTTCTTTCGGTTTGTGATAGAATGGACATAGGAGCAAAGGAGGGATAACCATGAGTGATGTATCGCAAGAAACCATGATGTTTAATCGTAATCCTGAAAATAAAAATGTAGCCAAAACTATTGCTGAGGTATGCAAGGCTTTTGAAGAAAAAGGATACAATCCTGTTGATCAGTTGGCAGGCTATCTTTTGTCTGGTGATCCAACATACATTACCAGTCATGGTGATGCCAGGAGCAAGATACGCCAATTTGAGCGCTATGAATTGATTGAGGAGCTTGTCGTAAGCTATCTGAAAGAGCGAAAATGAAAGTAGGTCCTATATGAGAATTATGGCCTTAGACTTGGGCACAAAAACTATTGGTGTAGCTCTTAGTGATGCTACAGGCATCATCGCCCGTGGCCTTGAAACAATTCGCAGAGGATCAACAGAAAGCGATTTTTCAAGACTAGCAGAAATTATTACTGAAAATGAAGTTGACAAGATTGTGATAGGTTATCCTAAAAATATGAATGGTACTATAGGAGAGAGGGCACAATTTTGTGAAGCATTCGCTGATAAATTAAAGGAGAGATTCCCTAATTTTGAAATTTTATTATGGGATGAGAGATTGTCAACGGTTGCAGCTGAAAGGGTTTTAATTAATGCTGACTTGCGACGTGATAAGCGAAAAAAAATAATTGATATGATGGCGGCAGTTGTTATATTGCAGAATTATTTGGATAGCAGAAAAAAATGACTATATATTATTTTAACTTGTTTGACAGTAGCTTTTATCTAGTATAGAATTAGGGAGAATAAACAAAAAAAGAGGTGCCGCCATGGATGATAAAGATTTAGAAATGTTGGGTGATGACGAGCAAATCGTTGTAATGAGTGATGACGAAGGCAACGAATTTTATTACAGAGAAGAAATGGTTATTCCATTAGGTGATAAGAATTTTGCATTGTTGGTTCCAATCGCTGAATGTGATTGTGATGATGAAGAATGTGAGTGCCATGTTGAAGATGGTGAGCCTGATGTTTACATTGCTCGCATTGATTTCGATGAAGATAGTGAGGCCATCTATTTAGACCCAACTGAGGAAGAATTTGAAGCTGTGAAAACAGCATATGAAGAAATGGTGAATTCTTCAGAAGAATAATTGGAATTGGTGCTGGGTAGTTATCTACCCGGCATTTTTTTGACTTTTTTACATTTTGTATAATTTGCCAGGATGGAGAGGGAAAAATGAGCAAAAAATTGTTGCTGACGATCTTCGGCAGTATTTTGGTATTGGCAGCGATTGTTATGGGCATTGCAATTAATGCTAACAATAATAAAAACTTAGCTACAGGTGAAAGCATTATAATAAAAGTTGCTCCTGGTATGACTAATGCAGATATTGCGACAATGCTGCAAGATAAAAAATTGATTAATTCACCTTTTTTTTTCCGAATGCAGTCAAAAATTGCCAAATTAGAGCGTTCTTTACAGGCTGGTGAATATGAGATAGTAAGTGGAATGTCTAATTGGGAGATTATAGATATATTTTCCAAAGGAAAAGTGCGACATAAGACGCTGACGATTCCAGAAGGCTATACCATAGAGCAAATTGCGAGAAAAATTGAAGAAAACGGTCTTGGTAGTTCGGAAAAATTCAAGCAGGTTGCTCGGGACTATGCACCTTATTCTTACATGGAGACAGATAATAATAATGTCATTTTCAAGGCGGAAGGTTTTGCATATCCGTCAACATACTATATTTCACCTGGACTTAGTGAAAAAGAAATATTAGCCATTATGGTTAATGAATTTGATACTCAGTTAACTGAAGATATGCGACAAAAAGCTAAAGAAAAGAGCATCAGCATTCGCGATTTAGTGACTCTGGCTTCACTTGTTGAAAAGGAAGCTGTATTCCCTGATGAGAGGCCTGTAATTGCCGGTGTATTTCTTAAAAGATTGCAGATAAATATGCCTTTGCAATCTGATACGACAATTCAGTACATTCTAGGCGTTCAAAAGCAAGAGATAAGCATTGAGGATACCAAGATTGATTCTCCTTACAACACGTATTTGCATGCTGAATTACCACCTGGACCTATTGCTAGTCCAAGTATCTCTACTGTTAACGCAGTTTTGGAACCAAAACAAACAAACTATTTGTATTTTGTTGCTGATTTGGAAGGGCATCATCATTTTACTGAGACATATAAGGAACATTTAAAAGAGATTGAAAAAATACATGGCCCGCAATAAATTTGATTATAATGGAGAGATAATTATGTCTGCTTATAAAAAACCAGAACTATTGGCGCCAGCTGGTAATATGGAGAAATGTAAAATAGCTCTGCTATATGGAGCTGATGCTGTTTATCTTGGCGGGAATAAGTTTGGCCTCAGAGCGTATGCTGCTAATTTTAGTATAGACGAAATCAAAGAAGCTGTTGATTTCGCTCATAGTTTAGGAAAAAAGGTATATGTGACGGTTAATATATTTGCACATAATGAAGATATTGCTGAATTACCTGAATATCTTGTAAGTCTTGAAGAGGCTGATGTCGATGCGCTTCTCATTTCAGATTTTGGGGTTTGGAGTATTGCACGGCAAGTTGTGCCAGAGATGTCTTTACATGTAAGCACTCAGGCTAACACATGTAATTGGGCAGCCGTTGAAGCTTGGAAGAATCTTGGCGCTGAACGTGTTGTTCTGGCTAGAGAGCTCTCAATAGCAGAAATAAGTGAGATTGGTAAAAAATGTAATGTGGAGCTTGAGGTATTTGTTCATGGAGCCATGTGCATTTCATATTCAGGGCGTTGTTATCTTAGCAGCTATCTTACTGGGCGAGATGGCAATCGCGGCGAATGTGCTCAGGTATGCAGATGGAACTATAAATTAATTGAACAAAATAGGCCTGACCAAGAGTTCTCAATTGAAGAAGATGAACGTGGTACATACATAATGAATTCCAAAGATTTATGCCTTCTTGATTACATTCCGGCGCTTGCTGAGGCTGGTGTGGACAGCATGAAAATTGAAGGACGCATGAAGAGTGTACATTATGTAGCTACTGTCGTAAGCGTCTATAGAAAGGCAATAGATACCTGGTACAGTAATCCTGATGAATTCGTCGTAAAAAGTGAGTGGAAGGACGAATTAGAGAAGGTTTCACATAGACCGTATTTTTATGGTTTTGCAGTAAGTAAACCTGATGAAAATGGTCAAATATACACAACTTCAAGTTACGTTCAAACTCGTGATTTTGTTGGTGTGGTGACTGATTATGATAAAGAGACAAATACAGCATATATCGAACAGCGTAATAAAATGGTCGCAGGAGAGAAATTAGAAGTATTAATGCCAGATGGCACATTACTGGAAATCGTACTGAATGATATGCGTGATGAAAACGGTAGCCAATTTGATGTTGCTAACCGTGTACAACAAATATTTACAATCAAAATTCCAAAATATTTGCAGCCTTATTCTTTATTACGGAGAAAAAGTAAATGAATTATGATCGAGGTATTATTTATGTGAAAGTCCAGAAGGCTGAAATTGCTGATGTAACGAGGATTATGGAAGGCTATGAACATTTGGCTTTGGTTAGCACTATGAAGGCAAGCGATGGCATTATCAAATTACTTGGAACGCCTGACACTGTTAATGACGTGTTGTTAATTCTTAATAATCTCCCATTCAGCGTAGAAATCCTGGAAAATTTTGTTGAAGGTGAATAGGCAAATAGTAAAAAATGTGATAAAATGTCTAAGTAATTGTTTAATTTTTACAAATTTTTGCAGGACGTGTTATTATGAACAGGCTAGATAGGCTTCGTCATTTTCTTCAGGAAAGATGTTTGTCTGGAATTTTTATCAAGGGATTGTCTTCTATCCGTTATTTTACTGGATTTTCTGGTGATGATAGTCTCTTATTTATTGATAATAGACAGGCTGTTATTGTAACTGATTCAAGATATACATTGCAGGCTGTTAGTCAGGCTCCAGATTGTTTCGTGTTGGAGCATACAGATGGACTGTGGGAGGCAATAAAAAAAATAAATTTTTCCGGAAGATTATTTGGCTTTGATGGCGATAGTTTTTCGTACCAAGATTACCAGCTTCTAAGTTCACAACTAGGTGATAGCATTCTGTCTAGTTTTTCACTTGTTAGTTTGCGAAGTATTAAAGATGAAATGGAAATAGAGCTTATAAAAAAAGCTGTCGCTATTTCTGACAAAGCATTTGAGTTTATGCTTGATAACTTGCATGAAGGAATGCGAGAGATCGAAGCTGCTGCATTACTTGAGTATGAAATGCGCAGGCTCGGATCCGAAGGAGTTTCTTTTCCTACTATTGTCGCTTCCGGTACAAGGTCAGCGTTGCCGCATGGTATTGCCTCGTCAAAAGTGATTGAAAAAGGTGATTTTGTTACTTTTGATTTCGGTGCTACTTATTGCGGATATCATTCTGATATTACACGAACTTTAGTTGTTGGAAAAGCATCTTCCTGGCAGCAAAAGATTTATGAATTAGTATGCGAAGCACAAATGCTGGGAATTAAGAATGCTAAAGCAGGCATGACAGGTGCAGAGCTTGATGCTCTTGTACGAAGTTACATAACAAGTCGTGGATATGGTCAATATTTCGGACATGGCTTGGGGCACGGAGTAGGTTTAGATATCCATGAATTACCGGTTGCTTCCAGACGTGGGAAAGAAAAATTGGCAGCTAACATGGTCGTTACTGTAGAACCAGGGATATACATACCCGGCAAAGGCGGGGTTCGTATAGAAGATGTCATAGTAATTACACCTGATGGTTGTAATGTTTTGACAAACGCTAGCAAGATATTATTTGAGATTAATTAATATTTAAAAATTCAGGAGGGTTAATATGATTTCAACAAATGAATTCAAAACTAACGTAACTGTTACCATTGATGGTGATGCGTGGCAGGTCGTCGAGTTTCAACACGTAAAACCAGGAAAGGGTGCTGCTTTTGTTCGTGCAAAAATGCGTAATCTTTGCACAGGCTCTGTAGTAGAGCGTACATTCAATGCCGGCGAGCGTTTGCCAAAAGCACATATCGACCGCAGGGAGATGCAATACCTCTATGAGGGTGACGGAGTTTATAATTTTATGGATAATGAAAATTATGAACAGGTTGAACTTACCAAAGAACAACTTGGCAATGCAGTCAACTTCCTGAAAGAAAATATGGATGTTAAAATCATGATTTATGAAGGACGCATTCTTGGTATTGATTTACCTAATACTGTTGAGTTAACGGTAGTTGAAACAGACCCTGGTATCCGCGGTGACACCGCTACTGGTGGTAACAAACCAGCAAAACTTGATACCGGTTATGTTGTAAAGGTACCTCTTTTCATCAATGAGGGTGATGTTCTTAGAATAGACACAAGAACTGGTGAATATATCGAACGTGCTTAATTTTAAAACGCTCAATTTTGAGCGTTTTTCTATTTAACGATGAATATTGATTATTACTGCTCGTCTTGACATGGCATTGGCCGTAAACCTATGGTATAATTAAACAATAACATTGTATGGTTTTTGCATTAACTTCGAGGAGGACCAGCTATGAGTGATAACCAAGATATTGTGCAAACCAAAGCTGTTGAGAATGAACAGAGTGATATTCCTGAAGAAGTAGGCTCTGTGAAAATTGCTGATGAAGTCATTAGTATAGTGGCTGGATTGGCTGCTACAGAGGTACCTGGTGTTGCGGGAATGAGCGGGGGATTGGCTGGCGGTATCGCTGAGCTTCTTGGTAAGAAAAATTTTTCTAAAGGTGTTAAGGTTATAGTAACTGGCAAAACTGTAACTATAGAAATTTATGTTATTATTGAATATGATATTTGTATACCAGATGTAGCCATTGTAATTCAAGAAAAAGTAAAAGAGGCAGTAGAAAGTATGACTGGATTTGAAGTTGCCGCTGTTGATATTCATGTACAAGGTATTGCAAGACGTAAAGTTAATGAAATTGAAGAATAGAGGAATTTTAAAGTAGTCATAGGAAAGAGGGATTTTAAGTATGGGTATACCTGATAGGATTATTTTAACCTTATACACTATCTTAATGGCTGTTGTAGCTGTTTTTTTAGTATTATTTGCATTACAAATAATATCACCTACTACGGTTTATGCTTTTTGTTCTACGATACCTGGTAGATGGGAGTATGCCATTGGTGGAGTTGTGCTTTTACTAGTTAGTCTTCGCTTGTTGGTAACTGGTCTTGGTGGTACTGGTGTTAGCACGCTTCTATTGGGTGATGATAAAGAGGGCAAAATTCATGTCAGCAAGAATGCTGTTGAGGATTATGTATCTGAACTTGCGAATGATATTTATGGAGTTCATAATGCTAAAGCTTCAGCAAAAATGATAGATAATGCACTGAATTTGCGAATTAATTCTTCGATTGAACCCGCTATAAATATTCCTGATACGACTGATGAAATGAAACAGGTTATCCGCAAGAGCGTCCTGTCAACACTGGGAGTTGAAGTCAAAGATATTGAAGTTTTTTTCAAACATATACAAGCAAAAAAATAATAATTTATAGTGAGAGGAGATAGAATTATGTTTTCTGAGATATTGCAAAATCTTTGGGAAAATTAT
>JBFWIF010000067.1:0-14022 GCA_050256135.1 Acidaminococcaceae bacterium
ATATAGAATCTTTAGGCATTTCTTCAACAGCAAACTTTAATCTTTGCTGCAACTTTAAAAAAATCTCCTTTTCACCCTCGATGAGCGACTGCCGCATTAAAGAAATGATTTTACCATAATATAGTTCATAAGCTTTATTTATCGCTAATTGTGACAATTGGTTGTCCACACACTTTTCATAAGCAAGATACAATCCACTTATAAAATTAAGGCACTTCCGCAAGTCCATTTTTTTATGAAGAGCACTATCATCATATTGTACATAGATGTACTTTATTTCATTTCTCAATACTATATTTTCTATTTGCAGTAAATAATCCAATACCCAATTATAGTCTTCAGTATAGATTAAATCTTCATTAAAGAAAGTTTTACGGGCAATTTCGCCTAAATATAATTTATCCCAACAAGGAAAAGAAACAATTCCGTTACTGCACAAAGAATCTATTGCCTCAAATTTATTTAAAAGCAAATAATCACAGCCCAGTTCTTTTTGTCCTTCCATCTGGCCCTTATCCAATAAAGCAAATCTGACGCAAGCAACGTCAGCACTATATGTCTCCAGGTCATTTATAAGTACTTCATACATATCCGGTTCAATCAAGTCATCATTATCAACAAACCCGACATATTTGCCTGTAGAATAGTTTAAACCCATGTTGCGGGCAGAACAAACACCGCCATTAGTTTTATTCAAAACCGCAATACGCGAATCAGCATCTGCCAATTTATTCGCAATTGACAAAGAATTATCGGAAGAACCGTCATTAACCAAGATCAATTCAAAATCTTTAAATGTTTGTTGCAAGACTGAGTTAACAGTATTCTCTAATAATTTTTCGGCATTATATACTGGTAAAATAATTGATAATATAGGCATTTAAATGTCTGACCACCTTTTAATAAATTCTTCGATATCATACATGTCATCCAAATGCTCTTTAATTTGTGCATCTTTCCATTGCCACCATTTGATCCGTAAAAGTTTCTCAATAATCTCTGGTGCAAATCTGTATTTAATAATTCTATCCACACCAACAACCACGGCATAAGGCGGAACGTCCTTTCTAACTATACTTCCTGCGGCAATCACTGCGCCATCACCAATAGTCACACCTTCAAAAATAATACAATTTGCTCCAATCCAAACATCATTGCCAATAACAATCTCTCTCTTATTTTCAGGACAATATTCATCCATCATATTAGTGCTTGAAAACCCAAATTTTTTCAGGGATAAAATGGGGCTGGTAGTTACCCAATCTAAGCGATGGTCATTCGGAACAACAGTCTGTCCTTCACCAATCGAAGTAAATGCGCCGATACTCTTGACATGATTGTCCTGCAAAAATTCATAACCATACGTATATTTGCCGATAACCCTGTTATTATATTTTTCACTGAAATATCTAGCTAAATTATCTATTCTGCCATATTTTTTTCTTGATCTTTTATAAATAAATACAGGGCACTTACTTGTTCCCCTTATTACCCTTAAAATTCTGCAAATGACTGCTTCGCTCTTCGTTATGCCATACTTTTTTTCTAGATTCATTCTTCCCATTTCCTTTAAAATTTAGTTCTCTAGTAGAACAAATTCCAACGCATCAGCAAATTTATATTCTTTTGCTAAAATTCTACCGCCTTCACTTGCAATTTTTACCAGCTCATCTTCATGCTGCAGATAATAATCTACCTTTGCAAGCAAATCTTCATTATTGTAGTAGAAAACAAAATGCTTTTCATTAATTAATTTTGTTCCTTCCAATTTTCGCTCATCGCACAGCTCAAAATTGCCATTTGCCAAAATATCAAAAACTCTTATATTCAAACCGCTATGTCTATCAACATGTATATTCATGTTAATTCTTGAATCACAATATAATTCTGCTGCCTGCTCCGGCGTTAAATATTGATTATGCACATATTTATATAACTTTGGGTATTTGAGTCTAAATCTAAGTCCACCCATCAGGCGTTGCCACCAATGCTCATTATGCCAATAATGTCCGTACAGAGCCATCTTATAGTTATTTTTACTACAATGCTCAGCCAAAATATTTAAAACTCTAATCCTTTTTTTGCAGCCAGATACCACCCCCACAAAGCTAATGTCATACTTTTTAGGGCTCAAAGCTTGTGGGCCTTCGCTAATAAATCTATTACCATAAATAGAATAGCACGTAGGCCAGACCGCATATTTCAAAGATACGCCATATTTCTCTTGGCAATAATCTACATCATCTGGTTCAACAGAAAATACTCCGCTGTATTCACTTAACAAATCATTCTTTAATTTATAGCACTTTAAAGTATCTACATACCAAACATATACTTTGGTTTTGGTTAATATCTGTTTGTTGACAAAGAATTCTTCACTATTATGCAAGTCATTTATCAGCAAAATTTTATCAGCATGAAAAGCATTGAGAAGTTCGCAAAAGCTATCTCTTTGTTTAGCAAAAGATTTTCTTCCTTCTACCAAAAAAACTTTGTATTCAACATTTAGATCTGAAAAAGCATCCTCGAAGTTTTTAGCAAATTGAGTGAAAACCCAATTGTTAAACATAACAACAATTATCTTCATCATTTAAACATCCCTATTGAACTTATTGACGGTCGTAAGCATTATATTTTCCCATTTATCCCAAATTTTCCTTGGGTCGTATGGTTTCATAGCTAATCTGGCGTTTTCCCCCATTTTAGCCCTCAACTTGCGATTGCCCATTAAGGTGGCCATTTTTTCTGCTAAATCATCAATACCATCATCACACAAAAGACCCGAAACTTGATCTTCAATTAAGAAACTTGAGGCGTTACAGCTTCTGTATCCTAAAACTGGCAGTCCCATACTCATAGCTTCAGCCAAAGTCATACCAAAACCTTCAAAAGAACTAGGGAAAACGAAAATGTCACCTTTTTGCAAAACAGCTTCAACGTCATTAGTGAACCCTTTTAAAAACACTCTGTTTTCCAAATTATATTTTTTGATAAGGGATACTAAATTTTCATAATATAGTTTGCCATTTTCTGCTCCCCAGATTTCCACTATCCAATCAGGAAAATCATTGGCAATCTTAGCAAAAGCTTCTATCACCAAATGCGGCCTCTTAATATTATGGGCTAATCTGCCAATAAATAAAATTTTATAATTTTCCTTCTCTTTCAGCAAATCAGCAGCTTGTGAAAATTGCGGTACGGCATTACCGATAGTGATTGATCTTATTTCAGGTAAATTTTTCTTAACAAATTCTTCGAAGCTTGGCAACAAAAATTGGCACAGAGCACATTTTTTCAATGATAAAATTTCTGTCTTGGGATAATTATAGAAATAATCTCTCAAATCACCATGAAACATAGTAATTACCGGTGTTTTAACCTTTAAATCACAAACAAGTAATTTCGTTGCAGCCGATTGAAAAGCAATGATAATATCCGGGTTAAATTTATTAAAAATATTTGATAAATTTTTCAGCAAATATTTTTCAATAAATTTATTGTTTATGTTTTTTACTAACTGCGGACTAAATGTTCTGCAAAATTCGCGAATTATCTTAAAATACCAAGGATAACTGATTTTTCTCCCTTGAAAATTGCGCAAATCATAGGTATCGATACTAGTATTTAATGTAAAACAAAAATTTCCATCTTTGCCATCGCTATAGACAATTATTACCTCATGTCCCCTTTTTTGCATTTCATCTGCAAAATCACAAGTAACTTTTGCCAATCCCCCGCTATCATCTATCATCTTTGTAAAGTTAGCTAGCATTACCCGCATCTATACACTCTCCCTCAAAACAGAAAAATCAATTTATTATACTTATTCAAAATCACTTAATATGCCGTTCTATCTCTTGTATTACATGTAAAGGCAGTATTTCTTCCTGAGTTATAAATTCTGCTGCCGGTTTCAAGCCAAACCTGCTAAAAGCAAAATTATAGCATAGAACGCTAGCCTTTTGGCTCAATGGATGCCACTGCACTGGATTCGTGCATAAAAAAATGGAGACTATTTGTATATCTGTTGTCGCAGCTATATGTGCTAAACCTGTATCAACTGATACCAGTAAATCCGCACAATTAAATAACGCGACCAAATCATTGGGCTTAGTCATGCCACAAATATTAGTAACATTGCATCTGCATTTTTCAATTACACTCGAAGCATAATCAAAGTCGTCTCGCGCACCTATTATAAAACAATCAGCCTCATATTTATTAGTAATTTCTGTTATTACGCCTGCAAAATATTCTGGCGGCCAATTTTTCTCCGGATGTGTACCACGTACACAAAAGAGAATTTTTTTATTATCGTTTTCCTTATGCAGCAAATTACGCATACGTAAATTACTTTCTTCACTTGCATCCGCTAAACTAGGTTTAGCGCTTACAGTTTCTGCTAATTGCAAATATGGTCTTACAACCTTCATACAAGTTTCGCTTTGGTGTTCTTTGCCCTGTGTTGTAATATGATATTTGTGAGTATATAAAAAGCGATACCAGATATTAACAGGAGCGTCCATGCCAATTCCAGCAATCCTTACGGGGATACGAGCAAAAAAAGTCAATAATAGCGGCCTTAATCTTGTATCCAAAGATATACTGATATCAAAATTGCGTTCCTTTATTTTTTTCACCATATTAAGCATTGATGAAAATGAGCCGTTCTTGGATTGGTATGCTAAAGGTAGTACTTCATCAATAAGAGGATGATTTTCAAAGAACGGTGCCACACGTGGAACCGTCATAAGTGTAATTCGTGCATCAGGATACTTTTGTTTCACCAACGCAATGGCTGATGTCGCTAACAGTACATCACCAATATTTTTGAGTTGATTAATTAAAATGCGCATATTACTCTCTCCACATTATTTCGCCATAGATTATACTAATTAATCGAATACGCAAGCAAGACACTTCAAGAATTGGATAGGATATTAACTATGCTTTTAATCAGATTTTCATGACTGTATTTTTTGTTTGCACCAACTAGGCTTGCCTTATAAACTTCTTTTTTCTCGTCAAAACCATTAATAAAACCTTCCAACTGTTTAGAAAATCTTTCAATAGTATCCAATTCAACAGCTTCACCAATAGCAAATTCAGATAGTATTTCAGGATTCATTTCTGGCGATTGCAGTACTGGCTTATAATATCCTATTGCTGTAAAAAGCATTGCGCTTGGTTGATAACGATAACGTTCTGCTGCATACGGTAACAATAGGATATCTATGCCCATAAGTTCTTTTTGCCATTCAATGCCCAACAAGTTTTTATGCAAAAAACGAATGTCTTTATTTGCAGAATATAGTTTTGTCAAACGCTCAAAATCATCAGAATCTGCTTTTGTTACCGTTGCTCCTTGTACTAACAACTCAACTTCCCGGTTGAATTTTGCTTTGCAGAAGGCTTCTAAAAAGAAAGATAAGTTCTTCTCTTTTCTATACTGGCCAAAAAAACCAAGTTTTATAGGTTCATGTATATTAAACTCTGGCGTTACCTGTAAATCAAATGGTTTATACACTGGTCCTAGCAATGTATGAAAGTTATGATAACCAGTTAATTCCTCAAAATCGGATAAGGTTTGTAACCCCAAATCAGCAATATGTATATTTTTAAAAGGTGCGCAGGCTTTTACACCTTCAATTAAATGGTTTTTATCTTTAGGCATAATACCATGCAAGATAATTAGTACCGGAACTGGTGACTCCTTTAAATTACTCTTTAAAACTGATTTCAAACCCCGCCAGCTAGAAGTAGGAATTACGATTGCATCACACAATCCATTTTTTGCTTTTATACAAATATCATTAAACCAGGCGATCCTTCTTTGTTCTCTTTGCAGCGATAACCATATTTTCTTAAGTTTTCCTACTCCGGCATAGCTTATCGCCTCTCCACCTTCTAAATATACAATATCTGTCTTATAATCGAATTTAAAAGGAAAGTTTTTGGGTACAAAAAAAATAGGTTGATGGCCTTGGTTTTTAAATTCTTCGACAAGTATGCGGTCAAATTCTACTTCATGCCCTGCTGGCATTACAATACTCTCCAAAATAGCTATCCTCATTTGTCTTCCCCTCTTTGCAATTCATATAGTTTCAAGTATTTTATCATAGTATAAAAAAAATGATTGCAGCACATTACAAAACCCATAAATCCATCTAACAACCCTAATCTAAGAAAAGCCATTTGTATAAAAGCAAAATTAGCGTGACTTACGATACCAAAAGGAGATGTCCTTTTCCCCTTTTTATATGCGTCATTTGCCCAAATCGTCGTATACTGCTCAAATTTTCGTAGCCATTGAGTCCATCCGCTGTACGTATAATGAATAATGTTTCCATTTAGCCTAAACTTAGGCAAATCACTCTCAGGTCTTTCGTGTACTCTATTAACCCAAAGCACTTTACCACGCGGGAATAACCGTGCTACCCTGTCCGGCCGCAAAACACCATGTTTGAACTGTTGTCCAAAGGCACTGGAAATACGCCTTATAGTGTATTGCGCATCTAATTTATTACTTTCTTTTACTTTATTAATTGCAGATACTAATTGATGGTCTAATCTTTCATCTGCATCCAGATAAAGCACCCATTCTGCATTTGTCAATGTTAGTCCGAAATTACGTTGAGCAGCAAAGTCATTATCCCATGCCCTGAAAAAGACTTTTGCACCGGCCTGTTCCGCTAACATAACTGTATTATCAGTACTGCCAGAATCAATGATAATAATCTCATCGCTGCATTGTTTGGCATTATTAATAACATCAGTTATATTCTTTTCTTCGTTTTTAGTCAAAATAATGACAGCTAATTTTTGCATATTATCACCTGCTAAAATTTGTACTCTGACAGTTTCAATTTTATTTTCAAGCTTGAATAAATCCAATAACATTTCAGGGCTTTTAAATATTGTCCGTTTTTGCGATAGTATTCACCGGCAAATTTAAAATCCGCATAATACTTTGATTCGTGCGGGGGCAATGGATCTTCAATAGTATCCCAAAAAGATATTTCGCAATATTTACGCCAAACTTTATCATAATCTGTCAAACAGATGTCCCATGGCTTTATTCTGCCGAAAAAGTGATAGATGATTATGTCTTTTTGGATTTTAACATCCATACCACCCATATAGTTGAATATTTTCGGCAATAAAACATAGTTGCCGTCAAAAACAAGATTTAAGACGTCTTGGTCATGGGCGGTAAAACACTTAGGATCCATATCAATATATTCAAAACAATGCTCAGTGATTTTTTGTTTTTCCCATTCTTCAACGTCGACCCACATCATACCGGCATTAAAATACTTCCCGCTTTTAAGTTTTAAAAACGCTGCTCGCGTTTTTACCGCATCAGGAAAATCACTTACACAGGCAATAGGTTTGCCGTTCATGTCGATATCCAAAAATGGCTGCAACCTATTTACACAAATCATATCTGCATCTATATAAAGATATTTTTTAGTAAATTTGCGCAAGATTTTAGGCATATAAACACGGAAATATCCCACGTGGCTGTATCTTTTATTGCGCAGATGAAAGTGTGAAAATGGTTCCATTTCCATAATATAAATATGAAAATCACATTTATATTTTTCTATTACCTGCTGCACTTTTGCAACATCAGTTTCAGCAATATTATCAATAAATACATGAAAAACAAAACGAAGCTGCGGATTATTTTCCAAAACAGATGTTACAGTCACACCGAGCTGGTGGAAATATTCCCTGTCAAGATTAAAGCATATATGCATAACATTATCATATAACTCGTTGTCTGCATGGCTTAAATAGGAATATTCTTCTTTAACAAAATTGCTTGCTTCAAAATATAATTCGTTAAACATTTTATATGCTCCTTCAAAAAACTTGCTTTCTTAGTTTTTCAGCCAGTTTTCTGCGGCTTCTATCACTTGTTCCACCGTTAATCTTGTCATACACTGCATATCATCACATTCGTGTTTCATACCTTTAGCACAGCCTGTACAAGGTGGCACGGCTGTTACAATCGTTGCTTTCGCCGTATACGGTCCATAAAGTTTCGGACTTGATGGACCGTACATAGCAACAATAGGTACTTTTTGACTAATTGCCACATGCATTGGTCCGCTGTCATTAGTTATAATTAAGCTGCAGCGTTTCATAGCTGCGGCAAGCTGCCCGATGGTGAAACAGCCAGTCGCGATAATCGCCTTTGTGGTCATGAAAGCAGTTGCTTCCTTGACCATTCCTTCATCCATACTACCACCAAAAAACACCGTTTTATAACCTTGGGCAGCTAATGCATCAGCAACCTGGGCAAAACGCTCAGGCGCCCAGCGCTTAGTCTTGACGGCACTGCCAATGTTAAAACCAACTAATTGGTCCCCTGCAGCAACTTGCTTTTCTTGCCAAAAATCACTTGCTGCTTTTTTATCATCTTCACCCGGAAAAATTTCAAGGCCATTATTGCTTAAATCCTTGACACCTAGCTGAGCCAAAACATCTATATACATATCAGCAGCATGCATTTTTCTGTTCAAGCGTGTAACCTTGGTCAAAAACGGGTGGAACAGAAAATGGCTGAAACCAACTTTAACCGGCACTTTGGCCCAAAAATCTATGAAGGAACAACGCTCATTAGGGTGCAAATTGATCAAGACATCAAACTTTTTCTTGCTGATCATATCTGCAGCTTTACAAAGTGCCTTGATATTATTATCTTTACCTTTTTTATCAATGGTCAATACTTCGTCAATATTCGGATTATGCAAAACAACATCTTTTAATTTTTCATCAACCAAATAGGCAATATGAGCATCCGGTGCTGCCTTACGCAACACATGCAAGAAGGGCGTTGTCAGTGTCAAATCACCAAGATGCATCAAAAAGGTCACTATAATACGCTTCTTATTTAATTCTAACATTTTCTACTCCAACTTTTTTCAAGTATTCATTAAAAACTAGCTCTGGGGTAATATCATCCATGCAATGCCAAGCACTGCAGTGCTTCTTGAGGCAGCCTGCACAAACTGCCGATGTAATCAGAACGGTTGCCTTGTCACTGCCATAGGGTCCTGTACGATCAGCCTTAGTAGGACCGTACATAGCAATTAATGGTTTCTTAAGGGCAGCTGCAAAATGCAGCGGTCCTGTGTCACCGCTGATAAAGACCTCGCACCCCTTTATTAAAGCTGCTAATTCCCTGAGCGAAGTCTGTCCGGTCAAATCGATAATCTTATCTGTTTCTGCTGCCGCTTCAATCAGCGCAGCTTTTTCTCTTTCGTCAGGACCGCCAGCCAAAACAACAAAAGTTCCCTCATCAGCAATCTTGTCAGCAAGTGCTGCATAGTGCTTCGGCGGCCATTCTTTGGTTTCCCAACGTGCACCAGGAACAAAAACAACATACTTCTGCTCACTGGAAAAACCCTTTTCTACTAATTTTTCGCTTACACTTTGTTCTTCTTTTGTCAAATCCGGCAGTGGGAACTCTATATTACTGATATCCCCGCCTAAGTAACGCGCCACATCCAAATAACGTTCAATTACATGATCATGTGAGTGCTCTCCGCAGATGGCTTTGCTCACCAAGCCACTGCCTTCGCGCATTTCGCAATAGCCGATGCGGTTACGGCAGCCTGTCAACGCTGCGATGACTGCACTTTTAAACAGTCCTTGCATATCAATAACCAAATCGAATTTTTCTGCATGCAGTTCTTGCCTGAATTTCCGAAGAAAATTAATTTTTTCTAGAAAGTCCTTTTTATTAAAAGCCACTTTATCAAAATAAATAATCTTATCAATAGTCGGCGGATCAGGCAAAAAACCGCTGAATTGCGGATGTACAAGCCAAGAGATACGTGCCTTAGGATAAAGTTTACGTAAGGCAGCAGAAAAGGGCAACGTATGTATTACGTCACCCAAAGAGCTCATTTTGATAATAAGAATATTTTTGTAATCCATAAAAAACCTCTTTTGTCGAAGCAATATATAGTAATAGTTAATTTGGTTAATCTACAAACCCTGCTTAATCAATGTGATTACCCTTTTCTACTCTCCAAGCACCAATGAGTCTCGCTGCATTTGGAATACTGCTAAAATAATCAATCTGATCTTGCGTCATATTGCTCTGGTCTAAGTTTTGCAGCATCCCCAATTTACCATCAAAAGTCCATAAGCGAGCATTAAAACCATAAATTGCCTTCTTGTCATAGAAACCTGGTAAGATACTTACATATTGAAATCCCGCTGGTGCAAGCATTTCGGCCAGGGTTGGTATTATTTGCATATGGCTGCCTGCAATATTTTTATTAAACCAATTCTTTTCAACACCGTCGCCGTAAAATATGCAAGGAACAGCAAATTTAGCCTGCAGCGATTCTTCTTTTGCAAAAGAAAAACGTTCAGCATGATCACCAGTAATCACAAAAAGCGTATCAGGATAAGAGCTCTCGGTATGTTCAACAAATTTTCCCATCATTTGGTCAGCGTACCAGATATGCCCAAGCTGGTCTATGGTTTCCTTCTTGTGATCAATAGTGTTTGGTAATTCTTTCTCGATTTCCTGGCGATTAAAACCTAATTTATCCACATCAATAGTAAACGGCGGATGGTTGCTGGTAGTTAAAATAAAATGAAAGGTTTTCTCATTCTGATTATTTTTCATATAATTTGATATTTCGGCAAACAATTCTTCGTCAGTAGCACCCCATGCGTTGCCGCCAACTATATTAAACTCATCAGCACCATGAAATTCATCAAATCCTTGTGCCAAGGTAAAATTTTTAATCTCCTGCCACGAGCCAAACCCGCCATACCAGAAACATGTTTTATAACCCAGCTTCTTCATTAAATTGCCAATACCACTTGCATAAGCTGTTTTATACGTTTCCTTCTGGTAATTAGCGTATAAGCTTGCATCAGGCAAACCATCAATTATTCCTTCTAAAGAAGGCATTGTGCCATTACCATTAGGTAAAAAGTTTGTTATACTGGCAGCTTTTTCTGAATTTAAAAACTTCTCGCCGTATTGTACCAAACCAAGATTCTTATATCTTGGTAAAAAAGGCCATAGTGCATAATTCTCGCCTAATATCATAACAACATTATTAGGCTGCCTTTGAAGTCTCGCGCCCCTTGCCGTCCTTGTAAATGCTTCCTTGATAGTTGATGACTCAGAATTGCCACCTAGTACAGCTATCTTTTCTTTTAATTCAGCTGCAGTAATATTGACATCAATTGAGTGCTTCAAGCGTTTGTACATGCTGTAACCACGGTATAGAGCCTGACCATCATCCAAAATTGCTTCATTGAGAATAGTAGCATCCATTCTAGCAGCATTTTCCCAATTTATTGAATTAGCATAGCTATAACTGCCGCCAAATCTAACGAAGAGCATAAAGACCGGTAATACTAATAATAGGGAAAAAGCAATAATATTAATATGCCTTTTAGGTAACCAAGTTCTTGCTTTAAGTATACGTCCTAAAATCCTTACCAGTAACAAAAAGAGTATTATTACACTAAATAAACGCGGCCAAAATTGATATTGATTAACCGCAGTATCATAAATCGCATGCCAATCATCCTTAATCCCATTGAGCAGCATCAGATTGTAACCAGAATTGAAAATTCTATAATAAGGAATACGTGCAATAAAAGCAAAAGTAAAAAGAGCAATACAGAAACTATGCCATATTTTGCGAATACCTTCTGCCGGCCAGCGCACAAAAATCATGTTGGGAATGGTAGCAAAGACAGCTCCTGCCAAAGCAATCATACCCGCTGTTTTCAGACTAATACGCAAACCATACCACAGAGTTTCCTCAACTTCCCAGTTGCTGATGTCTGCCAATTGTGAAGAAAAAATATACAAGAAAAGAATCCTGAATACCATTAATAGTATATTAAAAAAGATAAACGCTTTCATATCCTGCTGCACGTTGTGAAAAAATAAAGTTAGTCTATTACTTGCCAAACTATCGTCACTCTGTTTCGTTGCTCACTATCCACATACCTATCAATAGTTGGGGCATTTTTATTTATTACTGTTTGTTTTTAAAATCGACCTTATAGTACATCATTTTCAGAAATAGATGAAATTTATCTATCAACTATTTTTTTTACAAATTCCAACAAATTACCATTTTCATAGAGATAACCTCTAATACCAGCTGCTTCAGCTGATTCCAGATCGCGCTTCTTGTCACCAATCAAAAAAGAGTTTTCCTTACATATTGGGTACTCACTCATGGCCTGCAGTAAAAGTCCTGGTTTAGGTTTACGGCAATTGCATTCAATCGCATATTTTTTGACCTTGCCGGTTGGCAGATGAGGACAATAATAAAACTTGGTTATCTTGCCGCCGACCGCTGAAATTTCCGCAGCCATATGCTCATGCAAACGCTGCATGTCTTCTACTTCGTAGTAACCACGCGCAATTCCGCTTTGGTTGGTTACGACGAATACTGTATAACCTGCTTTGGTTAAATAAACTACTGCGTCTTTGGCACCGTCTATCCATTCCAATTCATCTATGCTGTGCAGATAATCCTTGTCAACGTTTAGCACGCCATCACGGTCGAAAAAAACTGCTTTGCTCTTTTCAGCAAGATAACCGCAGCTCGAATCACTGCGGTTAGATGCTCTTTTTGGGACAGAGGGGACAGTCCCCTTTGTCCCAATTTGGTTCTCTAAATTATCTTTCATTGAGCAAATACCCATCATTTTTATCTAAAAGTTCACAGTACTCGGCAATGGCATCCTCAATATCAGTGAAACCACCGTCGTAGCCAGCTGCCAATAACTTGGAACTATCTGCTTCCGTAAAGCTTTGATATTTACCTTTCAGCACTTCTGGGAATGGCACATATTCCAACTCGCCGCTGCCAAAATATTTCAGCACGCCTTTAGCCAAAGTGTTAAAAGTATGCGCATGTCCGGTACCGCAGTTATAGATACCTTTCAATTCCGGATGATCCCAGAAGAAGAAATTGACCTTGACGACATCCTTGACATAAATAAAATCGCGCAACTGCTCGCCATTGCCATAACCGTCAATACCTTCAAACAGTTTGACCTTGCCTTCTGCTTTCCATTGATTGAACATCTGGAAAATCATAGAAGCCATTTTGCCTTTATGGTTTTCTTGTGGTCCGTAAACGTTAAAATAACGCAAGCCAACCAATTGGCTCTCAGCAACATTGAAATAACGGCGTGCGTAATTGTCGAAAAACAGTTTGGAAAAAGCGTAGACGTTTAGAGCTTCTTCGCATTCCGGCTTTTCGCTGAAGCCATGTTTGCCGCTGCCATAAGTCGAAGCTGATGAGGCATAAATCATCTGAATCTTTTTTTTCAGGGCAAAGTACATCAGGCTCTTCGTGTACTCAAAGTTATTTGCCATCATATATTTGCCATTATATTCCATGGTATCGGAGCAAGCTCCTTCATGGAAAATGACCTCTATGTCCGCATCATCAAACTTACCGCTGTTAATGGCAGCAATAAAATCATTCTTATCCATATAATCCAAAGCCTTTAAGCCTTGAATATTCTTGAACTTAACCATATTGGTCAGATTGTCTACGATGAGAATATCATCCCGGCCTCTTTCGTTCAAACCTTTAACGATATTGCTGCCGATAAAACCGGCACCACCTGTTACAATAATCATAATTTTCCCTCCCTGACAAGCTGGGCAATGCGTTCTACAATCCCAGTCGTTGAATAGCCTTCTTCAAATTCTATAATTTTAACCTCGCCGGCATCCTCTCTGCCGACCACTTCTTCCGGTTTATAATCGCCGCCTTTAACCAAAATGTCAGGTTTAACTGCTCTGATTAACTCGGCGGGTGTATCTTCGTCGAATAAAACTACTGCATCAACACACGCAAGTGCTGCCAGCACCCTCGCTCTGTCGACTTCGTGTACTAAAGGTCTGGTTTCTCCCTTCAGTTTTCTTACAGATGCATCCGTATTCAGGCCCACAATCAGGTGCTTACCTAATTTCGCAGCCTTTTCCAGGTAGGTCACATG
>JBFWIF010000068.1:0-13955 GCA_050256135.1 Acidaminococcaceae bacterium
AAACTTATGAATGTGCAAAAATAATAACAATCTAGACAAAGGCAATTTTACTGATGAGATAAGAGAAGATATGAAAAGTATGCATAAAAAGAGAGTACTTGTTGCTGGTGGTGGTCTTGGCGGTATTCGTGCCGCGTTGACTTGCTATACTTATGGACATGAAGTTGTGCTGTGTGAAAAAAGTCGTCGTTTAGGTGGTTTATTAAGTTATGCAGAAAATTTGTCTTTTAAAAGTCGGATGATTTATTATTTGCGGCAGCTTGAAAAAAAAGTATTAGCAAGTTCAATTGAGCTAAAACTAGTTACCGAGGTTACACCTGAATACATAAATAATCATAATGTTGATGTACTGATTGGAGCAATCGGGCTGAATGCAATCAAACCCGAAATTAATGGCATCAATTATCAACAAGTTATGAGTGCGGAAGAAGCCTTTCAATCTATATCGAAGGTTGGAAATAGTGTTGTGATCATCGGCGGCGGTCCGGCTGGAATAGAACTGGGATTACAGTTAAGCAGCCTAGGTAAGTTTGTAACTGTATTTGAAGTAAAGGATCGGATTAGGGGAAATAACCTAGCTTTAAATGACTATTCTTTGGGTGGAAAAAGAGGCTTAAGGATTTACTGCAATTCAATTGTTCGTAGAATTGATGAAGATGGTGTGAGTGTCAGTCTGATTCAAGGGGAGAAGTATTTTCATACTGATACTGTTATTTATGCCGTTGGCCAAAAAGTAAAGTCTGAAGAAATGAATAAATTGCAAGGTTGTGTTAAAGAGTTCTATCCATTAGGGAAAACAGGGAAAAGAGATATATTTATGGTTAATTGCGAAGCATTTTTAACAGCCAGAAATATCGGATGGTATTAATTCTATGCTCATAAATTTATTAGCAGCTCATAAATTTATCAATATCTTATTTTCTGAAAGCAACTTCTGTATAATGAGTGCAGGTTAACAGAAAAACTGCTGAAAAAATGGAGGAGCTAATGAATTCAAACGTAGTAAAACTTTTAAAAGAACAAATCTGGTATTTAAGCACTTATTCCGATGAGCCAAATGCCGTGCCGGTAGCCTTTAAAGATGTCACAGACGATGGACAGCTGCTGGTAGGAGATGTGTTTTTGGATACAACGCTTTCTAACATTCAGGCAAATGGGAAAATTGCCATTTCAGCCTGCGATGGCCAAACAATGGAAGGCTATCAGATAAAAGGAACGGCAGAATATGTAACGGCAGGTCTGATTGTAGATGCTTTTAAAAAAACAGTTTCTGAAATGTTCAATGGACAGGCGACAGCGAAAGGAGCACTGATTATAACTCCGGAAAAAACAATTGTAACAACACCGGGAGCAGACAATAAAAAAATAATTTAAGTCCCAATCTAACCCTATAATATAATATCGACAAAATAAAAATTTAGTTTTTCTGTAATACTAAAAGCCTTCTATGATAGAATCAACGTAGAAGGTTTTTTTACAAGTTCAAAACATAGAGGAGTTTCCTAAAATGAGAGAAATTGAAGTTTTAATGAACAACACAACAGAATATATTAATGAATTTAGTTTACCTGTGAATTTTGATGAAGTTTATAATTATCATAAATCTATGAAAGAGTACAAAGAAACGCCTTTACATTGTTTAGAGGCATTGGCAGATGATCTTAATGTTAAAGAAATTTATGTAAAGGACGAATCATACCGTTTTGGACTGAATGCTTTTAAAGGGCTAGGAGTAAGTTTTGCTATAAATAAAATTTTGAAAAAAAATCATAAAAGTTCATATACATTTGTGAGCTGTACCGATGGTAACCATGGAAAAGCACTTGCATGGATGGCGAATTTATTAGGTTACAAGGCAATTGTTTTTATGCCTAAAGGAAGCGAACAGAGGAGAATTAAGGCAATAGAAGATTATCACGCAGAGGTTATTGTAACTGAAATGAACTATGATGATACTGTCCGGTATGCAGCAGATTATGCGAAAGCAAACAACTACTATCTGATACAGGATACGGCTCTACCAGGTTATACAGAAGTAGCAAACGATATTATCTTAGGGTATTCAACAATGATTCGTGAAGCTTTAGAGCAGATTCCCCAAATTCCGACACACATTTTTTTACAGGCTGGAGTTGGTTCAATGGCTGGTGGTGTTATCTGGTACATTTCTCAAAAAAGTGATGGTGCGTTTCCATTTATCGGCATTATCGAATCAAGCAATGTTCCATGTATTTATGAATCGGTAGCAAAAGACAAATTGATTAGTATTGGAGGCGAGCCGAGTACTATTATGGCTGGATTAAATTGTGGGGAACCCAATTTCTCGATTTTCCCTTTGTTAAAAGCAAGGTGCAATTGTTTTATTAAATGTAAGGATGAAACAACAATCAGAGGAATGATGAGAGCAAAAAATCCTATGGCAAATGACTGTTCATTTAATGCGGGGGAATCGGGTGCGGTAGGTTTAGGTTTCATTGAAAAAGTTATGACAGACCCAGACTATGTTTCGTTGAAAAAGAATCTTAAACTAGATGCGAACTCAATTGTTCTTGTTTTTAATACGGAAGGAGAAACTTTGGTTTGATTTTCAGAAAGGTTAGCAATTTACATGAAAATTTTATGGACGATGAGTTCGGTTGGTTTAGGTCATCAAGTAAGAGATTTGGTCATAATTGATAAGATTACTGAAAATACTGACATAAAAATAGATCTGCTGGTTCCTGCTCCAAATACTGACAAAATCCCGAAAAAATATAATGTGTTAGAAGAATCATACATGTTAAAGGGGAGCGGTCGGGTATATTATCAGGTATTTGAAAAATGTCGCGATAAATTTGATTTGCTGAATTTTATCAAAGAGGATGCCAAGTTTCACCAGCACGATTTTGCTGTTACAGCAGCAGTATTAAATACTAATCAGTATTCAGCCATTGTTGGAGATGAAGCTTTTTGGCTTCTTTCCGGTTTTGGAATGAAATGGGACAAAAAGCGGATTCCTTTTATTTATATCACTGATTTTATCACCATGAAAGCAATGGACCGGTCGTTTTCGAAAAAATTATTCGCATGGTATAAGAATTGGCAGTTTTCAATGTCGGGTAATGTATCTGATTTATCTTTGTTTATCGGGTCAATCAACGACATTCCAGATAAAAAATTTGGTTGTTTTTTGCCGCATCAGAGGCAATGGGCAGCCCGATATTTTCAGTTTATTCATCCGGTTTTGAGGTTAGATCAGAATCTGCTAGAGGATCAATCCAGGCTACGAAAAAGATTGCATTTACCCATAAATAAAGAGATTTACCTGGCAGTAATTTCAGGAGTGGGTAATTATACAGATCTCCAGCAGCTTATCAGCCAGACCTTCAAGCGGCTAAAAATGACTGCGCCAGAGGCTTACTTTATTGTAGTATCGCCGCAGAAAAATGGTGTCTACTGCGATGAGCATTTCGCGTATCTTGATAATTTGGACTTGTATTTCAAAGCGGCAGATTTTGTAATTACGCAAACGGGTTACGGTAAAATTGTAGAGCTTTCCGCGCTTAATAAGCCATTTATCAGTATTCCTCTGGATTATCACTTTGAACAGGAATATTTGCTGCGTCTGCGCATTGACAACTATCAGATCGGTTCACAAATTTTATTGAGAAAGGCAAATCCAGAATTCCTGTTAAATGAAATCAATAAGCAAAAAGAAAGAGCTAATTCAAATATTGTCGTTGATGATGGCACTGAGGCGGCAAAAATAATTGTAGATTTTGTAGAAAAAAGACAGAAATAATAATGCAAGAGTCTCTTTTCTCATAGTTTACAAAGATAGAAACCAGATAAAAATATTGATTTTATAAAATGATTTTTTACATGATTTTTTTCACAAAGCAACAGGTGATAGCGCTATGGATTAGGTGACCGAAAGCATGTTGTAAAGTTTTAAAAGACGAATATCTTCCCGCGAGACTTTAAGTTTTTTTACTAGGGTTTCATCTTCTTTTAGCAGATTTTTTGAGAATAGCATTTTGACTGCAATCGGCATCATAGGACGAGATGAAATACCAGAAAATAACCCCCATTTTATGTCGGAATCCAGAAAAGAAGCGAGGATACTAATGGTGACCTGTTCCATCGGGGTATCCTGATTTTTCATAAAGATATTGGTTAGGGCGTCGAAATGCTCTATATAACCCCAATAGGTATTTTCACAGTTTTGATAATTTTCATAGCTTTCAAAATTCATGTACATCATAATTTTATAACGTGAGTCGCCAGCCTCTGAAAGGACATCAAAGACACACTTCATGATCTGATTTGAGCGACCATCGAATACATAGGAAAAAAATTGCGAAAGCCCGCTGAAAAATGCTGGCTTTTTTTCTTTGCCGGTAATAATCGTACGTTCAGGCTTTGTATAAAGTAATTGCTCAACATGAATCTGAAGGGCATCCGCGATATCATAGAGGGTGACAATGTCCACTACGATTTCGCCCTTTTCATACTTCGAGACGGTTGCTTTACTTTTACAGATCATTTGAGCCAGTGATTCAAGTGTCATTGTCCTTTTTTTACGGAAATTTCTGATTCGTTTTCCAATCTCGATACTTATTTCGTTCATTCATCCCCCAAAGTCTCGTTAAAATTGATTATTCTGTGATTTGATGAAATTCCCCATATGGGTTAATTATTTATATCACAAACGCCGTTAAAAATCTACTCTTACTAGAATAAATTCAAAATAAATCAATTTTAAAGAGAAAAAGGGCCTTTTGATCTTTTAATACCTTGAAGGTAAAATGATTTCAACATACGAAATAATAAGAAATGTCAGAAAGAAGGAAATGAAGATGTACAATTTTGATGAAATTATTGACAGACAAAATACAAATGCAATGAATACTGATGGTTTTTGGGATTATATGTTTAAGGATACAGATATAGAGGCTTTACCTTTTCAAGATAATGAATTAATTAGAATGTGGGTAGCGGATATGGAATTTGCGACGCCACAAGTTATTATTGATGCAATCAAGGAACGACTGGATAGAAGAATTTTTGGTTACACCAGGATTTTTTCAGATTCTTATTATCAAGCCTTTGTGAATTGGTGCGAAAGAAGGTATGGCTGGTCGTTTAAGGAAGAAGAACTTGTTATGTCGAATGGTGTAATTCCGGCATTATATGAGCTTGTTGATTATATTTGCGAAAGTGATGAGAAGGTAGCTTTTCTGACACCCTCCTATGCCTATTTTAAGTATGCGGCTGATTTTAATAATCGCGAAAGCATTTGTTCGGATTTGATCTATGAAAACGGGCACTATTCGATTGATTTTGAGGATTTTGAAAGGTCAGCAGCAGATCCGAAAACAACCCTTTTTATTTTATGTAATCCGCATAATCCAACAGGCCGAGTATGGCGTGAAGATGAACTCAGAAAATTAGGAGAAATTTGCATCAAACATAATCTATGGGTAATTTCCGATGAAATTCATTGTGATCTTTTAAGAAGGGGACAAAAACATATACCGCTGGCAAAGCTGTTTCCAGAATATGATCGGATAATAACCTGTATGGCTCCAAGCAAGACGTTTAATTTGGCAGGTTTTATGCTATCAAATGTTATCATTCCAAACGTAGCAATGCGAAATACTTGGTTATCAAGACATTATAATTTTGATAATCCATTAAGTGTGGCTGGTGCTCAGGCAGCCTATGAAAAAGGTGAGGAATGGCTAAAGGAACTGAGCGTTTATCTTGATCAAAATTTTGCCTTTACGAAAAAATATTTAGCCCAAAACATGCCGGCAGCGATTTTTGAAATTTCGGAAGCCACTTATCTTGCCTGGGTGAATGTATCGGCCTATTTTGATGAGAACGTGCATTTGCCGACGTTTTTTGCAAAAAATGCAGGTGTACTATTGGAAGGAGGTGGAATGTTTGTGCAGAATTCTGATTGTTTCATCCGATTGAATTTGGCCTGTCCAAGAGCCATACTGGAAGAAGGGCTGAAACGTATTTGTGATGCTGTGCAAATAAAAGGTCAAGAATTAATAGAATCAGTTAGTTGAAATTTTGGTTATAATCACTGAGTACAAAACAAATCAATTTAAATGGAGAATGAAATGGATTTATTAAAAAGTGAAAAAAATTATAAGTGGATGGCATTTATGCCGATGGTTATTTTTCTCCTGTTATATGTGGGCTGTGGTGTTTATTTTACAATTATAGGTGCTGAAGAACCGTTTGGAAAAATGCCTCGTTATGTTGCGGTTCTGATTGCAATAATGATTGCCTTTCTTTTTTATGATCGCAAAACGCCGCTTGACAAGAAAGTCAATGTCTATACCAGAGGAGCTGGAAGTTCGGGTGTCATGCTTTTAGGGATAATTATTTTACTGGCTGGAGGATTTGCAGAGGTAACAGCAGCAATGGGAGGGAAGGAGTCCATTGTCAACCTCGGTTTGACCCTGATTCCAGCCAACTTCCTGATACCAGGTATTTTTCTGGTCAGCAGTGTTATTTCAACCTGCATTGGAACATCGATGGGAACTCAGGTTGCAATGATCCCCGTGGCAATTGCTGTTGCAGAAGGCGCTGGTTTAAATGTCGGTATGGCTGGAGCAGCTGCAATTGCTGGGGCTTACTTTGGCGATAATTTATCGATGATTTCAGATACAACAATTGTTGCAACTAAAGGTGTTGGTGCAGAAATGAAGGATAAGTTTAAAATGAACTTTCTGATCGCATTACCGGCAGCTCTGATAACAATTGTTCTTTATGCAATAATGAGTGGAGGTGGAAATGGTAAAGAATTAGGTGATTTAAGTTATAATATATTAGAGGTGCTTCCTTATATAACCGTTTTAGTAACAGCGTTACTAGGTTTGAATGTCATTATGGTTTTGTGTATTGGGATTGGAATGTCAACATTAATCGGTATGGCTTTGGGAACTGTTTCTTTCTTTGATTGTGCAATCGCTGTCAGTGAAGGGATGCAAAGTATGTTTTTTCTCTTTGTTTTTGCCAGCCTTGTATCGGGTTTAATTGAACTGATCAAGTACTATGGTGGGATTGAATGGCTGGTTACAACATTGACAGAAAAAATTAAAAGTCGAAAAAGTTGTGAAAAGATCATTGGTTTGACAGCAATGGCGTTGTCGGGCACAACACTAAACAATACAGTTGCAATTGTTATTACTGCACCAATTGCCAAAGAACTGGGAAATAAATATCGGATAGCACCCAAACGATTGGCCAGTCTGCTAGATATTTTTTCTTGTGCTATTTTAGGACTGGTACCGCATGACAGCAGCATCCTGCTTGTTCAGCAATATGGCGGTATTGATTATCTGGATATTCTGAAATACAGTTTTTATCCAGTCTTATTGATTGTTGCGACTATAATCACGATTCAGTTTGGTTTGCTTCGAACGAAAGAAGAAAATGAACAAGTCAATCAGAGTCCGGCAGTCGAGATTGATGCTTAATAATTGTAAACGATAATATAACACAGGTAACTTGCCTGGAAAAATGAGGAGATATGATGAAAATAATTGAAACAACTAATGCACCTGGCGCGATCGGGCCTTATTCACAAGCGTATTCAGTAAATGGTGTGGTCTATACATCAGGGCAGATTCCGGTTAATCCCAAAGATGGGAAAATCGCAACGACAATAGAAGAGCAAACAAAGCAAAGTTGCGAAAATGTTTTGGCCATTTTAAAGGAAGCTGGCAGTAGTATGGAAAATGTTTTTAAAACAATCTGTTTTCTGGCTGATATGAGCGACTTTGAAGCTTTTAATAAAGTCTATGCTGAGTATTTTATATCAAAACCGGCACGAAGTTGTGTTGCAGTAAAAACCTTGCCGAAAGAGGTGCGGTGCGAAATTGAAGCTATGGCAGTATTGCCGGAATGAAAAATGAATAGATCTAGCGTTGTAACAGATACTGGAAAAGCAAGGAGTAGAAAGTGAATAAAGAAGCGTTTATCGAAAAATATGCAGTGGATCGTTTTCAAACGGATTCTCAAAAATGGGATGCTTTGGAACAACGTTTTGGAAAAGGGGATTTGTTATCCATGTGGGTAGCTGATATGGAATTTAAAACAAGTGAGAAAATCATAGAGGCTCTTTCAAAGCGAATTGAACATGGGGTTTTTGGTTATTCATTTGTCGCAAGGGACTATTATCAGATCTTTTCCAAATGGATGAGCGTACATCATCAATTTCCGATTGATAAAGAATGGGTTCGTTTCTCACCGGGCGTTGTACCAGCGATCTATTGGATGATAAATGCTTTCACCAAACCGGCTGATGCGTGCCTGATTTTGACACCTGTATATTATCCTTTTCATAATGCAGTAAAAGATACCGAACGTAAACTGGTGACCGTTGACTTAAAGAATGACAAGGGCTATTATACAATGGATTTTAATGCGATTGAAAAGGCCATTATTGATCATCAGGTTCGTTTGTTTATTATGTGTTCTCCCCACAATCCGGTTGGTCGTGTGTGGAGTGAAACAGAACTGGAGAAAATTATGGAAATCTGCAAACGACACCAGGTTTTGATTGTCAGCGACGAAATTCATCAGGATATTATCCCTGGTGATAAAAAATTTATTCCGGCTGCAATTGTCGATAGTGGCAAGTATCGGAATCAGTTGATTACTCTGTCTGCAGCTTCTAAGACTTTCAATTTGGCAAGTCTGGTTCACGGACACATTATTATTTCAGATGAAAAGTTACGGCAACGGTACGACGAGTATGCAAAAAAAGTTAATCATGCTGAAGAAAATCTGATTGGAATGATTGCAACGAAAGCTGGTTACCAAGATGGGGAGGAGTGGTTAGCTGGTATTCTGGAAGTGATTCGAGACAACTATAATTATGTCAAAAAAAGCTTTGAAGAGCAGGCAAAAGAAATTGTCGTCTCACCTTTGGAAGGGACATACCTTTTATTTCTTGATTTGCACAGTTATATTGAACCAGAAAATACAAAAGAGTTTATTCAAGATAAATGCAGACTTGCAGTTGATTATGGGGAGTGGTTTGGCGATAATTTCAAAGGGTTTATTCGTCTTAATCTGGCTACCCACCCCAAATATGTTGAAGAAGCAGTTACTCGAATTATTTTAGAAATTTCAAAATTGTCAGATAAAAAGAAGGCGATATAAGACTTAAAACACTGAAAAAGTCTTCTACTCTTTATTTAGGGTAGAAGACTTTTAAGGTAGGTATGGGTTACATGTTAATCAATAAAATGAAGTGCGCCACCTTCTGTCGCCAGAACGCTTTCATGAATGACTTCGGCCGTTGTTGGGTGGGCAAAAATAGTTTTGGCAAGTTGTTCAGTCGTTAATCCATTTTGAACAGATACCGTTAAGGTGGCAATTAAATCAGCGGCGTTCAAGCCGACAATGGTAGCTCCTAAAACTTTCTTTGATGCTTTATCCGCAATGACTTTGATAAAACCCTGGTCATCCCCCATAGCAAGGGCTTTACCGTTAGCGGCATAGGGAAACTTACCAACTGTTACAGATAAATTTTGTTGCGCTGCCCCTTTTTCAGTTAAACCTACTGATGCAATCTCCGGATGAGTGAAAATAGCACAAGGTACTGCATCGTAGTTCATCAGATGATTCTGATTACCGGCAATGTTTTCAACAGCGATAATACCCTGGTGAGACGCAACATGAGCCAGTTGAATGATGTTGGTAACATCACCAATGGCATAAATATCTTCCACATCAGTCTGCATCATGGCATTGACCTTGATGCCTTTTTGAGTATCTTTGATACCGGCATTTTCCAGATCGAGGCCCTTGGTATAAGGGCGACGACCTACAGCCATTAGTATTTTATCAACCATTAGCTTACGGTTGCTTCCCTGATTGTTAAAATGGACACAGAGTTGCTGATTGTCAGTTTGACTGATTTTTTTTACTTCTGAATGGGTGAGGATAGAGATTCCCATTTTCTGAGAAGCGCTTTTGATTTCCCGGATAACATCATCATCAAGCGAAGGTAAAATCTCTGGAAGATACTCGATCACGGTTACCTTCGCGCCGAAGGCCGCATAAATAAAGGCAAACTCCATGCCAATGACACCACCGCCAATGATTGCCAGTTTATCCGGCAAAACATCCAAATCCAGCAATTGACGACTATCCAAAACCCCTTCCAGATCGACACCGGGAATAGCCAGTCGTGTTGTTTCAGAGCCGGTTGCAATAATGATATGTTGACTTTTGATATGGTAGTTCTTTTTTGAATCGTTGACGGATACCGATTTTTGATCAATAAATTTAGCGTCGCCACTGATAAGCCGTATCCGGTTCTGTTCGATCAGGTACTGAATACCACCGACCAGGCGGCCGACGATCTCGTTTTTGCGACGGATAACCCGTTTTAAATCCAGTGAGACAGAATCAACAGTGAGGCCGAAAGGTTCAATATTTTTGACGCTTTCAAACATTTCGGCTGACCGAACCAGCGCTTTTGTCGGAATACAGCCCCAATTGAGACAAGTTCCACCCAACGATTCTTTCTCAATAAGAATGACCTTAAGTCCCATTTTTGCTGCTTTAATGGCAGCTACGTAGCCACCGGGGCCACCGCCAATAATGGTCAATTCACTGTCAATTTCTTCAACTGCCGAATCAAAAATCTCCTGGTCGGTAGGCGTTTCGGTGACACATATTTGTAGAAGAATAGCATCAACATCAACCCCATCACCATCAGAGACAGCAACGCTTTCAATAACCCCCTGATAGGGAGAAAGAACGGCTACATTGCCTTTTTTGGTTTCAATTTCCAATAGTTTCTGGTCCAAGCTGACTGTATCTCCCACTGAAACGTCGATATCAAAAACGGTTCCTGCTTTTGTACTGGTTATATTTTTTGTCACTTATTTGACCTCAAAATGTTAATTTTCAACAATAACAGCAGTATTGCTTAAAGGCACTCCGTTTTTGAGTGAATCTCCAACAGGACATTTTTGCTCGATCATTTCAATAAAAGCATCGATTTTGTCTTGTGATGAATTGCTCTTGATGTGCATTTTAAAACGAATATCCAGAAAGCCGGGACGAACATCGGAAAGCCCCATAAAGCCATCGGTATCTAAATCGCCTTCAACCTCAACCCAAAAGTCCTGCAGATCAATTCCTGCCTGACCGGCAAAAGCTGATGCAACAATTGTTTGGCAGGCTCCCAAACTGCAAAGAAGGGCTTCGACCGGATTTAAGCCGGTATCAGTACCACCCATTTCTTTTGGTTCATCAAGGGTAATTTTAAAACCTCTTGATTCTGTTTCAACTGCCAAACCTTCTTTTTTTCTTGCAACTGCCTTAAATAATTCTTTAGCCATACTAGACCTCCCATTTAGGTTTTATTTGAGGCAAATTTTAACATCTATCTCAATTTAGAACAAGTATTTAACAAGTTTATAATTCACTCATAAATTTAATAGTAACTTCAAAATTTATCTGACGCATGTTACAATTAAAATAATATTACAAAGGAAGATCTGAAATGTACCAAAGAAAAACTGAAAAAATAATCGCCTGCCCACTGGAATATGGACTGGATGTTTTTGGCGGAAAATGGAAGTCCCGTCTAATTTGTGTTATTTATCATAATCCCAAGATTCGGTATAATGAACTAAAAAAACAGCTGCCGGAAATTACTGATCCGGTTTTATCCCTGACACTGAAAGACTTATGTGAAGATGAGCTGATCGGTCGCGTCCAGTATGATGAAATTCCTCCACGGGTAGAATATGAACTGACAGATAAAGGTTTATCAGTGGTGCCAGTTCTTCAGCATATTTGCCGATGGTCAAATGACTATTCACCTGAAAATCCCAGGCGTGATCTGCCTCATTGCAAAAATTGTCATCGACTGGAAAAAGAGAAATAAAGTTTTGCTAAATGAAAGATTGGATGCCTGTTGATTTAAGATGACTTTACTACTTAAGCATGTAATGGAATATATGAATTTTGCAGTGGAATGGGAGATGAGGTTTGCTTTAATCTTTTACTACCGAAAAATGATCAATTTAGTCATTTTTAGGCTGATTCTGATATTTTAAAACATCTATGTCGTTTTTAAATTAAAATTCTATAAGGTTAAGTTTTAAGTTATAAAATAAGAGTGTTTTTTGTGTCAACAAATAAAAAACGATATTTAGATTTTTGTTATGTTAAAGAAAAAACATTTCATCGAGTTGAGATATCTGAAGTAAATTATAAATTATCGTTCTGGATTCAACAAAAATCGGTTACTTAATCGATGGATATTTGACTATCAATATAAGTGCAGAATTGCTGTGAAGATGACGAGAAATTACGACAAAAAATACGACACTTTGAAAAATGATGGCTTATTCAAGCCATTTATAATAAGTGTTTTATATCAATAATCAGTAGGTCAATCAATAGATTGCTATTGGAAAAGCAAAAAAAGAATGGCCTATTAAAGCCATTCATTTAACAAAATATTATATTTTTTCTGGAGCTAGCGGGGGGAATCGAACCCCCGACCTACTGATTACGAATCAGTTACATCAGGTTAAATAATTAAAAAGTTTTGATATTATTTACTCATAAGAATATAATTATTATATATTTTATCGATAGAGACTCTTTGAAAAATCAATGTGATTTGCTAATGATATTTTTTAAATGAGTGTTTCTGTCGAGATTTTTTTCAATAGATTATGAATCTGAACCGTTTATTCAAAACAAACCGAAGTATTAGTGACAGAGATACAATGAGTTATACTGAATAAGATACAGCAAGTGATCTTTTTAATAAAATTATGAAAAACAGGCAATTCTTACAAAATGTTAGTCAATGACAGGAGGATAGAAATTAATGGATGAAAATAAATATAAATTTCAAAAGCTTACACCTGTAAATGACGCCGATATATCGGTGTACGAAGAAGCTATTGATTTTGCCTTTAATAATTCAGATATAAAAAATATAGCCATCTCTGGTGCCTACAGTGCAGGAAAGAGTAGTGTACTTGAATCATATAAAGCTAAGAAACCTGATAAGCGATTTATCCATATATCTCTTGCTCATTTTCGCACACCGGAATACGAAAATAGTGAGTCAGAAACTATTATTAAGGAGTCTGTCTTAGAAGGTAAAATACTTAATCAACTAATTCATCAAATTCAATCGAATAAAATTCCGCAAACAAATTTTAGGGTAAAAAAAGGAATAGATCCTAAACGATTAATTTTTCTAACGCTTTTTGCAAGCTTATATCTTGGCAGTATAGCCTTTTTATTACTAATGTCCCCAATAATTGATTACATAACAATGCTGCCTGAAGGATGGCTTAAGTTAGTTCTGTCGGTGTTTGTTAACCCATATATTCAAGTTATCATTGCCGCAATAACGGCGACATGTTCTGTTATAACCATTTTTTCACTTATCAAAGCACAAAAAAACAAAAACCTATTCAGAAAGATTAGTCTCCAAGGGAATGAAATCGAGATATTTGAAGATCAGGAAGATTCCTATTTTGATAAGTATCTAAATGAAGTTTTGTATCTATTTGAAAATGTGGAAGCAGATGTAATAGTTTTTGAAGATATGGACAGATTCAATGCGAGCAGAATTTTTGAAAGGTTGCGTGAAGTAAATACTCTTGTCAATATTCATAGAACAAAAGAAAACTCCGATAATAAAGTTACACTTAAATTCTTCTATCTTCTTAGGGATGATATTTTTACTACTAAGGATAGGACTAAGTTTTTTGATTATATCATACCTATAGTACCTGTCGTTGACAATTCAAATTCTTATGAACAATTTTTGATATAATGTACACAAGAGGTTGGACACAGAATTCAAAAAATAAGTTATAATAATCGTATGAGTAAAAAGAGAAGAACATGGTCCGCCCAGGAAAAATCGGAAATCGTACTGGAAATTCTTAGAGAAG
>JBFWIF010000069.1:0-13847 GCA_050256135.1 Acidaminococcaceae bacterium
TAAGGAGATAACAAGAATTATTACAGAAGAGATCTAAAAATAATGGATAATAAAAATACAGATATTTTCAAGGAGGTTTTTGTATTATGACAAATGTAGCAAAAGTTGGTATTAATGGGTTCGGAAGAATAGGGAGAAACGTATTTCGTGCAGCATTAAACAACCCGGAAATTGAAATCATAGCAGTTAATGATCTTACAGATGCAGCTACTTTAGCTCATCTCTTAAAGTATGATTCTATCCATGGTACTTTTGGGGCAGACGTGACTGTTGACGGTGACAACTTGGTAGTAAACGGCAAAAAAGTAAAAGTGTTGGCTCAGACTGATCCGGCAAAACTTCCTTGGGGAGAACTTGGCGTGGATATAGTTGTTGAATCCACTGGTCGTTTTACTGCTGGTGAAAAAGCGAAAGCACATATCGACGGCGGTGCTAAAAAAGTTATTATTTCCGCACCTGCAAAAGGTGAGGATATTACTATCGTTATGGGCGTTAATGAAGCTAAATATGATGCTGCAAAACATAATATTGTTTCTAATGCATCCTGTACAACTAACTGTCTCGCTCCTTTTACCAAAGTTTTACTGGAGAATTTTGGTATTGAAAGCGGTTTGATGACTACTGTTCATTCTTATACAAACGACCAAAGAATTCTTGATTTGCCACATAGTGATTTACGTCGTGCACGCGCGGCTGCCATGTCGATTATTCCAACAACGACCGGCGCTGCCAAGGCAGTTGCTCTCGTGCTGCCTGAACTAAAGGGAAAAATGAATGGTTTTGCTATGCGTGTCCCTACACCTAATGTTTCCATCACTGATTTAACAGTAGTACTTAGTAAAGATGCAAATGAAAAAGAAATCAATGCGGCACTGAAAAAAGCAGCAGAAGGCGAATTAAAGGGAATTATGGGTTACAACGAGCTGCCTTTGGTTTCTAAAGATTACAATGGCTGCCCATTGAGCTCAATTGTTGACGGTCTTTCTACGATGATGGTGGGCCCAAGAATGGCAAAGGTTGTTGCTTGGTACGATAATGAATGGGGTTATTCTAATAGAGTCGTTGATCTGGCTATTTACATGGCCAAAAAAGGTTTGTAATAGTCGAAAGAGAGGTTCTGTTTGATGGATAAGAAAACCCTGTGGGATTTGGATGTTGAAGGCCGTAAAGTGCTAGTTCGTGTGGATTATAATGTTCCAATGGATGAGAACGGCAAAATAACAGACGATACCCGTATACGCGCTTCTTTGGATACTATAAAATATCTTCTGGCTAACAAAGCAGCGGTAATTCTGATGGCGCATCTTGGCCGTCCTAAAGGAACGGTTAATAAAAAATACAGTCTGAAGCCCGTAGCTGCTTATTTAGCTGAGCTATTAGGTGCGCCCGTAAAATTTGCAGGCGACTGTGTAGGTCCTGAAGCAGTGGCTGCCGCAGATAAACTTATTCCAGGCGAAATACTAATGCTGGAGAATTTGCGCTTTCATGCGGAAGAAGAAAAAAATGATATGGCATTTGCTGAACAGTTGGCTTCTTTAGCCGATTTGTATGTCAATGATGGTTTTGGTGTTTCCCATAGAGCACACGCTTCAGTAGAAGGTATTACGCATTTTTTGCCATCAGCAGCAGGATTTTTGCTGGAAAAAGAAATTCGCTATGTAGGGCAGGCTGTTGAAAATCCGCTTCATCCTTTTGTTGCCATAATCGGCGGAGCAAAGGTATCAGACAAAATTGGCGTAATAGATAATCTGCTTGATAAGGTTGACGTACTCCTGATTGGCGGTGGTATGGCCAATACATTTTTAGCTGCCAAAGGCTACAAAATAGGTAAATCACTTGTCGAGTCAGATAAAATTGATTTGGCTAAGAAACTACTGATCAAAGCAGAAGAGAAAAAAGTTAAACTTTATTTGCCTGTTGATCTTGTGATGGCGGAAGCATTTGCCGCTGATGCTAAAAACAAGGCACAAGACATTGAGGATTTGGATCAAAGCTGCATGGCTCTGGATATCGGCCCTAAAACAGCTGCACTTTATGCTGACGCCCTGAAAAGCGCTAAAATGATCGTCTGGAATGGACCTATGGGCGTATTTGAGATGGATGCTTTTTGCAAAGGAACGGAAGCGGTTGCCAAGGCTGTTGCAGCTAATAGAGGTGTTACAATTGTCGGTGGTGGAGATTCTGTAGCGGCAATTGATAAACTAGGACTTGAAAAAAAGATAAGACACATTTCAACCGGTGGCGGAGCTTCGCTTGAATACTTGCAGGGATTGATATTGCCAGGCATTGCTGCTCTGGACGATATACGCAGACCGATGGTAGCCGGTAACTGGAAAATGCACAAGAACGTTAGTGAAAGTATTGCTTTGGCAGAAGATATCGTTGCTGAAACTAACGGTACGTTAAACGAAGTTGTTATTTTCCCACCATTTACATCACTTGAGAGCGTAGCTGACGCGATTGACGGCAAACATGTCGGTTATGGCGCACAAGATTTGCACTGGGAAGATCAAGGCGCATTTACAGGTGCAGTATCAGGAACCATGATAGCTGATATTTGCTGCGAGTATGTAATTGTTGGTCATTCTGAACGCAGGACGATGTTTGGCGATAATGAAGTTGCTGTAGCAAAGAAAGTTGCTGCAACTTTCAGAAACGGCATGAAACCTCTATTGTGTGTAGGTGAAAACACTAAGGAGCGCGCTGAAGGTAAAACTGCACGTAAAATCAGTATGCAGATCAATAATGCTTTTAAAGGTTTACAGGCAGAGCAGGCCAAAGAGGTTGTCGTTGCCTATGAACCACTTTGGGCTATTGGCAGCGGGCAAGCAGCAACGGCTAAAGATGCGCAGGAAGTATGCAATTTGATTCGTGAAAAATTAACCAAAATGTTTGGCGAAAAAATTTCGCGCCAGGTGCGTATTTTGTATGGCGGCAGTGTTAACGAGAACAATGCAGGTACTTTTAAAATCAGCGGTATTGACGGCGTGCTCGTAGGCGGAGCAAGCCTTAACGCTCAATCCTTTTCTGCTATAGTCAGAAGTTTCTAGAAGGAGCAGATATACATATGACTAAAAAACCAGTCATGCTGATGATTCTTGACGGCTGGGGCATAGCACCAGATTCTCCTGCTAATGCTGCAACGAGGGCAAGGACACCAAATTTGACGAAACTGTTTGCAACATGTCCACATACCGAACTTGTTTGTTCCGGTGAAGCTGTGGGGTTACCTGAAGGACAGATGGGTAATTCTGAGGTTGGACATCTGAACATTGGTTCCGGCAGGATCGTTTATCAAGAATTAACGCGTATTTCTAAGGCAATAAAGGATGGCGATTTCTTCAAAAATCCGGTATTGCTGACTGCTATGAAGGCAGCGAAGGAGAAAAACTCTTCATTACATCTTATGGGCTTGCTTTCTGACGGTGGCGTTCATAGCCATATAGAGCATTTGTTTGCACTTCTTAAAATGGCAGCAGCACAGGAAATCAAGGAAGTTTATATCCATGTATTTCTTGATGGACGGGATGTTGGACCAAAAACTGCGTTGACCTATATAGAAGAACTTGAAAAGGTTATGCAGAGTATAGGGATAGGAAACATTGCGACTGTGTCCGGCCGTTATTATGCCATGGACCGTGATAAACGCTGGGATCGCTTGGAAAAGGCTTATAAGGCAATTGTTCTGCATGACGGTAAAAAAGCTGCTAGTGCGTCTCAAGGGATACAAGCTTCTTATGATGCAGGTGTAAATGATGAGTTCGTGGAGCCATTTATAGTTATAGATGATCAAAAAGCATGCCTCAATGAAGATGATGAAGTTATTTTCTTTAATTTCAGACCTGATAGAGCCAGACAGATTACACGGGCATTTGTAGATAAAGATTTCTCCTTTTTCCACAGACCATTTGTCTTGCCTCCTGTAGCTTTTGTCTGTATGACTCAATATGATGAAACTATTGATGCCCAAGTTGCTTTTCCGCCGACACCACTAAAAAATACGTTAGGTGAGGTGCTGTCAAAAGCTGGTTTACATCAATTACGTATTGCTGAGACGGAAAAATATGCCCATGTGACATTTTTCTTTAATGGCGGCGAAGAAGTACCTAATCCATTAGAGGACAGGATACTTGTTCCTTCCCCTAAGGTTGCTACTTATGACTTGCAGCCTGAAATGAGCGCTTATCAGGTAACAGATAAGTTGCTTGAAGCGTTAAGCAAGGACATTTATGACGTAATTATCCTGAACTTTGCGAATCCGGATATGGTAGGACATACCGGTATTTTTGCTGCGGCAGTAAAAGCTATGGAAACAATAGATGATGTTGTGGGACGTATCACTCAGGCAATAACCGCTCTGGATGGTATAGTCTGCATTACTGCCGACCATGGTAATTTGGAAAAAATGGAAGATGAGAAGCTGCATGGGCCGTGCACATCACATACGACAAACAAAGTGCCTTTCCTTTTGGTCGGTGATAAGCGGGAGCGAAATTTGCGCGCTGGTATTTTGGCTGACATCGCACCTACCATTTTGGAATTGCTTGCTTTACAGCAGCCGGAAGAAATGACCGGCCGCAGTTTATTAATAAAATAAATTTACGAGGTGAATTGAAATGGCACTTATTTCCGCCGTTTATGCAAGAGAAATTCTGGATTCCCGTGGCAATCCCACTGTTGAAGTTGAAGTATGGCTGGATGACGGTTCTATGGGAAGAGCAGCTGTTCCTTCCGGAGCATCTACAGGAGCCTATGAAGCTGTTGAATTAAGAGACGGTGACAAAGATCGCTATATGGGCAAAGGTGTGTCCAAAGCGGTAGATAATGTTAACGACATTATTGCAGAGGCATTGATTGGCCTTGATCCTATCAGACAAGTTGAAATTGATAATATGCTGATCAGGCTTGACGGTACGCCTAATAAGGGTAATCTGGGTGCTAATGCGATTCTCGGCGTTTCTATGGCAGTCGCAAAGGCGGCGGCAGCATCCGTTGATATTCCGCTATATATGTACCTTGGCGGCGTTAATGCCAAAGAACTACCTGTACCGATGATGAATATTTTAAATGGTGGCGCACATGCCGATAATAACGTTGATATTCAGGAATTTATGGCTATGCCTGTTGGAGCTCCGAGCTTTAGCGAAGCATTGCGCATGAACACCGAGATTTACCATAATTTGAAAGCAGTTTTAAAAGAACGTGGACTTTCAACGGCGATTGGCGATGAAGGCGGTTTCGCGCCAAACCTTTCTTCCAACGAAGAAGCGATAGAAGTCATTGTGGCCGCCATTAAAAAAGCTGGCTACAAACCAGGTGAAGACGTGGCTATTGCACTTGATATAGCTGCCAGCGAAATTTATAAGAGCGGTAAGTATAATTTAGCAGGCGAAGGTGTTGTCAAAACATCAGCTCAAATGGTTGATTACTATGCAGCTCTTTGTGAAAAATATCCTATTATCTCCATTGAAGACGGGCTTGACGAAGATGATTGGAAAGGCTGGGCGCTTTTGACTAAAAAGCTTGGTAATAAGGTCCAATTGGTTGGTGACGATTTGTTTGTAACTAACTCTGAACGTTTGAGCCGCGGTATACGAGATGGTGTTGCTAATTCTATTTTGATTAAAGTTAACCAGATCGGTACCTTGACAGAAACATTTACGACAATTGAAATGGCTAAACGCGCAGGTTATACTTGTGTAATTTCTCACCGCAGCGGTGAAACTGAAGACACGACCTTGGCTGACATTGCGGTAGCTGTTAATGCAGGCCAAATTAAAACAGGTGCGCCTGCACGTACTGATCGTGTTGCCAAATACAATCAATTGCTGCGTATTGAGGAAGATTTGGCTAGTGCTGCACAGTATAATGGCAAAAAAGTATTCTATAACCTCAAAAAATAAAATAAATAATGCAAAAAGGCAGCATATCTATAGTCAGCTGCCTTTTTTGTGTGATAAAATACATATTGGTGAAACTATATAATAAACGTTTTAACTGTACCTAATGTTACTTTTGTGGTAAAATATCATGGTACGAAATGTAGAGGAGGTATAATTGTGTACGAAACGATTCTAATGGTACTTGAAGTGCTGGTTTGCCTAGCGCTGATTGCTGTTGTTTTAATGCAGTCTGGGAAAAGTGCGGGATTGTCAAGTTCTATCGGCGGCGGTGGGGAAACCTTCTTTGGCGGTAAGGGCAATGACATGGATGCAATGCTTGCGAAGGTAACAATTGTTTTGGGTGTTTTGTTCGGCTTGTTAACTTTGCTGATAGCCAAGGTATCCTGATTATTTTCGTTACATAGTTACCATGGTATTATATACCAAAAAAAATACTAAAAAGATATATTTAGAAAGGGGTATAGGTTTTGAGTACATATCTGTTTTTGTCTGTGGCTGTTGGCATCATTGCTTTGATAGTTGCCTTCATGCTCGGTTCCGGAATCAGCAAATCCGCTGCCGGAAATGAAAGAATGCAGGAGATTGCTGGTTACATTCATGAGGGTGCGATGGCATTCCTTTATAGAGAATACAAGTATCTTGCAGTTTTCGTAATTGTTGTTGCTATCATAATTTCTATTTTTCTTCATGTTACTACTGCTATTTGTTTTATTGCAGGCGCTATTTTTTCAGTTGCTGCTGGTTATATCGGCATGTCTGTTGCTACAAAAGCTAATGTCCGTACAGCTGAGGCTGCTCGTCATGGCATGAGCGAAGCACTGAAAGTTGCTTTTTCAGGTGGCGCTGTAATGGGTCTTGGTGTTGTAGGCCTTGGTCTTGTAGGTTTGTCTATGGTTTATTTTATTTTTGATAGAAACATTGATATTATAACTGGCTTTGGCTTGGGAGCAAGTTCGATTGCTTTATTTGCACGTGTTGGCGGTGGTATTTATACTAAAGCTGCAGACGTTGGCGCTGACCTTGTTGGTAAAGTAGAAGCTGGTATTCCAGAAGATGATCCGCGTAACCCAGCTACTATTGCTGACAATGTTGGTGATAACGTTGGTGACGTTGCAGGTATGGGCGCTGATTTGTTCGAATCTTATGTTGGTGCTATTATTTCCGCATTGACTCTCGGCGCTGTTGTTTATAAAAACGGTGAAGGCGTAGAGTTCGTCTTTATGCTTGCTCTCTGCGGCATTATCGCTTCCATTATTGGTATTGTGTTTGCTCGCAGCAGTAAATCACAAAATCCTCAGTCTGCTTTAAACAGCGGAACCTATGTTGGCGGTGTTTTAGTTATTGCTGCTGCCGGCTATCTGAGTAATTCCATTTTTGGTAAAATGGACGCATTCTTTGCGATTATCGCTGGTCTGATTGTTGGAATGATTATCGGTAAAATAACCGAAGTCTATACTTCTGCTGATTTCGGCTCTGTTAAAAAGATTGCTAAACAATCGGAAACCGGTCCTGCTACTACAATTATCTCCGGACTTGCTGTTGGTATGTATTCCACTTTCTGGCCAATGTTCTTCATCTGCATCGGTGTAGTGGTATCTTTCTTCGCAATGGGTGGAGCTAAAGACCCTGGAATGGGCCTCTTCGGAATTTCTTTGGCAGCAGTTGGAATGCTCTCCACTACTGGCTTGACTGTTGCTGTTGACGCTTACGGTCCTATCGCTGATAATGCAGGCGGTATTGCTGAAATGTCTGAATTGCCTCATGAAGTTCGTGAAATTACAGATAAACTTGATGCTGTAGGTAATACAACTGCTGCTATCGGTAAGGGCTTTGCAATTGGTTCTGCTGCACTAACAGCACTTGCACTTTTCTCTGCTTATGCCCATGTTGTAAATTTAAAGGCTATTGATTTGTTGGATCCTGTTACGTTGGTAGGTTTGTTCATTGGTGCAACTTTACCGTTCGTATTTGGTGCTATGACGATGGAATCTGTTGGTAAGGCTGCTTTTGAAATGATTGAAGAAGTTCGCCGCCAATTCCGCTCTATTCCTGGATTGCTTGAAGGTAAAGCTAAGGCTGACTATCGTCGCTGTGTAGATATCTCTACCGCGGCTGCTCTTCATGAAATGATGCTGCCTGGTATCATGGCAATCGTTGCTCCTCTGCTGATGGGCATGTTGTTTGGTGTTGAGGCTCTCGGCGGTATGCTGGCAGGTTCTCTTGCAGCTGGTGTATTGGTTGCCATTCTGATGGCAAACGCTGGCGGTGCTTGGGATAATGCCAAGAAGTATATTGAAGGCGGCGCTCATGGTGGTAAAGGCAGTGATGCTCACAAAGCAGCTGTTACTGGTGACACTGTTGGTGATCCGTTCAAGGATACATCTGGTCCTGCAATGAATATCCTGATTAAGCTCATGACTATCGTCGCACTCGTATTTGCTCCTGTATTGGCGCAATATGGCGGTATGTTGCTTGGCTGCACGAAATAATTTTGAAGTAAAAGCCACATCTTCGGATGTGGCTTTTTTTATTTGCTTTTAGAGTAGTTTTGTTGTTCAAGCTAAAGATGCTATAATAGAAGAAATAAAGCACTGGAGGTAGCTAATCGTTGACAGTTATAGATGGAGCAGAGCAGTATTTTTGGCAGGACGGGAAAAAAGGAGTTCTGCTGATTCACGGCTATACAGGTTCTCCAGCTGAACTAAAATTACTGGGAGAATATTTGAACAAAAATGGCTATTCTGTTCTTGGTGTTCGCCTGCCAGGACATGGCACAACACCTGAAGAGTTGAACAAAACAAACTGGCCGATGTGGTATGAAGCGGCCGCTGAAGCTTTTGCAGAATTGAGCTCATATTGTACAGAAGTGTCGGTGGTCGGGGTATCAATGGGTTGGTTACTGGCAATGAAACTAGCAGCTGAGCAGTCTGTTAAAAAGGCAGTTTTTTTGGCAACTCCAATTTATGTTTATGACAAGAGGGCACGTTTCGTGCGTGTTGCCAAATATTTTAAAAAATGGATTGTAAAGAAAAGTCGTAATTACAACGTCGATAAAAAATATAACATAGCGTATAATGTTATGCCACTAAAAGCGTTGGATAGCATGATAAAATTGATTGACCATTGTGTCAGCAAAGTTTTACCTTTAATCCAAGTACCTTGCCTTATAATGCAATCAAAGGATGAACATACGGTGCGTCCGGAAAGTGCAGAGTTTATTTATGAAAAGATAAAGTCAACTGATAAACAGCTGGTTTGGTTTAATAATGCCGGACATATCCTCACTCTAAGCGATTGTAGAAACGAAGTTTTTGAGATAATATTAAAATTTTTAGAGGAGTAGAAAATGACAGAACCAAAAGAATATACATGGTGTTTTGCCTGCGGCAAAGCCAATCCTATCGGTTTAAAATTGGAATTTGAACGTACAGGTGAATTGTGCAGTGCAACCTTTGTGCCGCAGCGTGAACATCAAAGCTATGATGGCAGGATGCATGGCGGGTTGATTAGCA
The DNA here is from genome assembly GCA_050256135.1 of Acidaminococcaceae bacterium. GTDB lineage: Bacteria > Bacillota > Negativicutes > Acidaminococcales > Acidaminococcaceae > RZYP01. Next base: position 9,416 of record JBFWIF010000069.1, read on the forward strand.
CTTTATTGGATGAAGTTATGGGCAATTATTTGTACATTGCAACCGGAAAACCTGCCTATACAGCGAAAATAGAAGTGCGTTTTCGTCAGCCGGTCTTTATTGGCGAAAAAATTAAAGCTATAGCACGTTTAAAGCGCAAAAAAGGCCGTCTTGCGGAAATGACGGCTCAACTTATTAAGGAAGACGGAGTTTTGGCTGCCGAAGCCGAAGCCAAAATGATGTGCGAAGGTGACTTATGAAAAGTATTGAGGTTAAAAGCGCAATCCTGGAATTTATGCGGAGAAAGTGTTATGCACCGCTGAATGCTGAGGCCCTGATTACCGAAATACCCATTGAAGGGCCACAATTGAATGAATTTTGGAAAAGCCTGCTAGAATTGGAAGCTAATGGTGAAATTATCAAAACTAGATTTGCAACCTTTGGTCTGCCAGAGAAAATGGGTTTGGTAGCAGGCCGTTTTCAGCTGACCAGCAAGGGCTTTGGTTTTGTCATTCCTGATAATAAGGGAGAGAGAGCTGATGTCTTTATTCCGCCGCGTGCCTTAAATGGTGCCATGAACAACGATAGGGTAATGGCAAGAGTCGAAACACGTGACGGTGGCAAAAAACCCGAAGGAGAGATAATCAGGATTATTACCAGGGCTAATAACAAAGTTGTAGGTACCTTTATCAAGACTGGTGACTTTGGTTTTGTTGTGCCTGATGATAAACGTATAGGGCAGGATATTTATGTAGCGCGCAAGAATTTTGGCGGAGCCAAGCCAAATCAGAAAGTAGTTGTTGAAGTCACGACGTGGCCGGAAGAACGTAAGAGTGCGGAAGGAAAAATTATTGAAATCATAGGTAATCTAGGAGATGTAGGGCTGGAGATTCTTTCAATAATTAAACAAAATGACTTGCCACTTGAGTTCCCAGAAGCAGTTATCAATGCCTCCAAACGTGTGCCGAAAACTATCAAAGAAGCGGATTTAAAAGGCAGACGAGATGTGCGTGACCTGTCACTTGTTACTATTGATGGTGAAGACGCCAAGGATCTTGATGATGCTGTTTATGTGCGCCGTCAGGGCGAAGACTTTTTGCTTGGTGTGTACATTGCTGATGTCAGTCATTATGTCAAAGAAAACGCTATTTTAGATAAAGAAGCAAGAGAACGCGGAACCAGTGTTTATTTGGTGGACCGTGTTATCCCTATGTTGCCGGAACGTTTATCGAACGGTATCTGTAGCTTAAATGCCGGCGAAGACAGACTCGCAATGTCTTGTGAAATGTTGATAGACCGCAAAGGAAGGGTTAAAGCGTACGAAATATTCCCTAGTGTAATCCGTGTTTTGTATAGGCTTAACTATCGCGAAGTACGTGAAATTCTTGTTAACAAAGATTCCGAGTTGATGGATAAATATGCCAAAGTAGTTCCTATGTTGGAAGAAATGGAAGAGCTATGTAAACTGCTGCGTAAAAAGCGTATGTTGCGTGGTGCGATTGATTTCGATATTCCAGAACAAAAAGTATTGCTTGACGAGGAAGGTCATCCGAGGGAAATTGTACAGCGCGTGCGTAGTATTTCTGAATCTATCATTGAGGAGTTTATGCTTTCAGCTAATGAAACTGTTGCTCGTCATATGAGTAATCAGGAATGGCCTTTTGTTTATCGTGTGCATGATGTGCCAAATGAAGACAAAATGACTGATTTGGCTAAACTGCTGAATAATTTCAACGTTAAACTACCAATATCTGATGAAATTAAACCTGTTGAGATTCAAAAGGCTTTAAAGCAAATGGAAGGACGGCCGGAAGAACGTCTTGTTTCTACCGTAGCTTTGCGTTCGTTAAAACAGGCAGTATATCAGGTGGACAATGTCGGACATTTTGGTTTAGCCGCTGAATACTATACCCACTTCACATCGCCAATTAGACGCTATCCGGACCTTGTAGTACATCGTTTGCTTCGAGAATGGATGCATAATCATGAACTATCGGCTAAGCAAAGAGATAAACTGGAAACAGACCTCGACGAAATTGCGACGCATTCTTCCATTCGTGAGCGAGCGGCAGCAGATGCTGAGAGAGCCACTGTAGATCTCAAAATGGCCGAATATATGGCTGGTCATATTGGCGAAGAGTTCGAAGGAACTATTTCCGGTGTAACTGCTTTTGGAATGTTTGTCGAACTAGCCAATGGTGTCGAAGGCTTAGTACATGTTTCCAGTTTGACTGATGATTACTATGAATTTCAAGAGCAGCAATATTCTTTGATTGGTGAACATACACGTAAAGTTTATCGACTTGGTGATAAAGTAACGATTGAAGTCCTGCAGGTAAATGTTGCAGAACGCAATATAGACTTCATCATGGCTGGCCAATCAGCTGCAATGCGTGAACACCTAAGAAATCAACTTCTTGGACGCAGGGAAGGACCCTCACAGCAAAGAGGCTCAAAAGGTGGTAAAGCCAGTTTTTCGGCCACAAAAGCGGCTGGCCGTAAGAAAGGCAAAGAAGGCCGCAGTAAAAACATAAAGGGCAATGCTGGCAGAAAATTTGATAAACGCAAAAGTAAAAAGAGAAAATAATAATATGCTGATGTCTATAAATAATATGTAAAACAAGGTGGTGCGAAAGTTGGCACAACAAGGGATAAAAATTGCAGCAGAAAACAGGAAAGCGCGCCACGACTATTCTATTCATGAGACACTTGAAGCAGGAATTGAACTGGTCGGTACGGAAGTAAAATCTCTACGAGCCGGTAAGGCAAACTTAAAGGATGCTTATGCGCAAATAACAAAAACAGCTGAAGTATATGTATATAATTTGCATATCAGCCCCTATGAGCAGGGTAATCAATTCAATCATGAGCCACTCAGACCAAGAAGATTGTTGTTGCACAGAGCAGAAATAAGACGTCTTATCGGCAAAGTGAAAGAAAAAGGTTATACATTGGTTCCTCTTAAACTGTATTTTACTCATGGTCTGGTAAAAATGGAATTGGCTTTGGCTACTGGTAAGAAACTTTATGATAAGAGACAATCAATGGCAGAAAAGGATGCTAAGCGGGAGATGGACAGAACGTTGAAAGAGCGAAACAGATAAACAGGGGGACATTCATGAAGTATGAATTCGGCGAAGAACGCGCCAAAAGGAAAAGACGAAATAAAATAGTTGCAGCACTTTTAGTAGTTGCGTTAATAATTTTGACAGGTTTAGGCTATATGTATTTTAAGACAAAGGCTCCGGTAAAAGATGCCAAACAAGCTGGAGCTACAAAAGTTGAGGAAACAGTTGCAACTAAACCTGTTGAGAAAAAACCTGAAGTGGTACAAAATGATTCAAAACCCAAGGCTGAGGAAGAAAAAAAGCCTGTGCCTGAATATAAAATAGTTATCGACAAAAGTGAATATAGCCTTGCCTTAATAAAAGACGGAAAAGTAGAAAAAGTGTATGATGTGGCGATTGGCAAAAATCCTGGTCAGAAAAAGAAGGTAGGAGATATGAAGACGCCTACCGGTGAATTCGTAGTTGATGAAATTTTAGACGCCTCCTATTGGAAACATGATTTTAAAGATGGTAAAGGCGAAATTGAAGGTGCCTATGGTCCTTGGTTTATCTCTTTAGAAACGGGGTGGGATGGCATAGGAATTCATGGTACCCACGATCCATCTTCCATAAAAACAATGGTTTCGGAAGGCTGCGTCAGAATGAACAATTCGGATGTTGAAGAATTGAAAGCAAAAATTCAGCCAGGTACGAAAGTTATAATACAGGAATAGCGGCTGAGACGTAGACTATAAGCTAAAAGTCAAAAAGTTCACAAATAGTTTATTGTTTTTTAAACAGCCTTATGATACACTTATTACAGTAACTTATGTTACTCTTACAACCGGGGATGTACTGGTTTCGACGGGGGTAGGTGTGGCATGATAAGCGAGCCGGGGTCCCATCAGCCCGTGATACGATGGAACTTAAATTAAACGCAAAAACTGATTACGCTTTAGCAGCTTAATGCTAACGCTCTACCTCTCCTCCTCCCATGGGCGTGGATAGAGCGACAACTAGTGGGATACCCGAAGGCTAATTCTCGGAGGCTTGCTGGGGAAACTTATCGAGATAGCAACTGAGTAGCCTGTCGTTAGGCGACAAAGAAGCGAAATACTAAAATAGCGACTGCGCTCGGAGAAAGTCATGTTTCATTGCTTTCGGACAGGGGTTCGACTCCCCTCATCTCCACCAGCAATAATCAAACAGTTGGTGGCGATTAAACTGTTTTAAAAATAAAGATAATTGGTTTATGGTAATCATATTAAAATTCAAGAAAAGCTATGATTCTTATGCCTTTAAGGCAATGGAGCCATAGCTTTTTTGCTTTTTAAAAATAGCGAATTGATTATCTATTTAATTTGATAATTACTGAAAAATGATGTTCAAACGACTCTTTAATTAAA
>JBFWIF010000070.1:0-13722 GCA_050256135.1 Acidaminococcaceae bacterium
ACATTCGTTTTTGGTTTTGTTCAGTTTTCAAGGTTCATGCTCGCCGTTCTGCGGCGACTTGACTATAATATCACTTAGCGTCGATGCTGTCAACACTTTTCTCGAAAAACTTTTTGAGGTCTTTCGTTTGATACCAGCTCCGTAACTGGAGCTCTTATATAATATCACCTGAGCCTTCTTAATGCAAACTCTTAATTCTCTTTATTCCCTTCTTTTCAGCAGTTTGTAATGCTTTTTCTCTCTGTTTATTGCAAATACGCTATTATTCTCTATTTTTCTAGGTACATTCACGCTAATCCGGATTATAAAAGCTGTTTTATGTTATTTGTTCGCTCTGTAGGGAACAAATAGTGCTCAAAATAAAAAACGGCACCGCTAAATCGGTGCCGCACATTAAATTGTTTTGAAATTGGCTATAATTTTTACAGTTTATGACGCATATGTGGGAATAAAAGCACATCCCTGATAGATGAACTGTCTGTCAAAAGCATAACAAGTCTGTCTATGCCAATGCCAAGACCACCTGTAGGCGGCAAACCATATTCCAGCGCATTGATAAAATCTTCATCCATCATGTTAGCTTCTTCATCGCCGTTATTTCTTTCTTCAACTTGCTTCAGGAAACGTTCACGCTGATCAATAGGATCATTTAATTCGCTGAAGCCATTGCACATTTCACGCCCATAAATATAGGCCTCAAAACGGTCGGTAATCTCAGGATCAGCAGCACTGCTCTTAGCCAAAGGAGAAATTTCCTTCGGATGACCGGTGATGAAGGTAGGCTGAATCAGCTTATCCTCAACATGTTCGTCAAAGCACGCATTGATAATTTTGCCTACGCCAAATGTCTTCTCAATTGGAACGTTAATGCGTGCAGCCATTTTACGGGCTTCTTCTATATCGGTAACACCGGTAAAGTCTTCTCCCGTATACTTAGCAACAGCTTCAATCATTGTCATTCTTTTCCAAGGTGATGCCAGGTCAATTTCCTGATCGGCATAGGTAATCTGCTTGGTACCAAGTACTCTCATAGCAGTTTCCGAAATAATGGTTTCAGTTAAATCCATCAAATCATTATAATCCGCATAGGCTTGGTAAACCTCTACCATAGTAAATTCCGGATTATGTTTAATATCAATGCCTTCGTTGCGGAAAACACGCCCTAATTCATAGACGCGTTCGAAACCGCCGACAATTAGTCTTTTTAAGTATAATTCTGGAGCAACACGCATATAAAGCTCCATATCAAGTGCATTGTGATAGGTTATGAAAGGACGAGCCGTTGCACCGCCAGCTATAGCATGCATGATAGGTGTTTCAACTTCCAGAAAATCCTTGTTGTCCAATATCTCGCGGATACTTTTGATAATTTTGCTGCGTTGAAGAAAAGTCTTACGCACCTCAGGATTAACAATCAAGTCAACATAACGTTGGCGATAACGAGTCTCAATATCTTTAAGACCATGCCACTTCTCCGGCAATGGGCGTAAAGCCTTGGATAATATTTCCAAAGAAACAGCTTTAATAGAAAGCTCACCCATATGCGTACGGAAAACGGTGCCGCTGACACCAACAATATCGCCAATATCCATTAACTTTATTATTCCATAATTTTCCTCACCTAAAGCATCCTTGCGTACGTATAACTGAATACGTCCCGTCTTGTCAAGCAAGTCCAAAAAAGCTGTTTTGCCATGGCCACGGATAGCCATTATCCTGCCAGCCAGGCGCACTACTGTTTCTTTTTCAGAAAGTTCATCAAAATCATCCGCAATATCCTGGGCATGATGGCTCCAAGCAAATTTACGGCCGAACGGTTCCAGCCCTCGTTCAACCAATTGGTGCATCTTATTTATGCGAAATTGCATTTGTTCATTAATTTCGGTTTCAGTCAAAGGTTCTTGTTCAACTGCCTCCGGGGTGTTCTTCTCTTCTGACATTCTTTTCACTCCTAAGCATTATTACAATTTAATCTAAAAGCATCTATTCGATGGCAATAATTTTATACAAAAGTCCACCGGCAGGCGTAGGAACATTAATCTCTGCTCCAACTTTCTGTCCTAAAATAGCTGCACCAACGGGTGACTCATTGGAAATACGATTCTCAGTAGGATCAGCCTCAGTAGTACCGACAACAACATATGTTTCCCTTTCATTAAGCTCAATATCTTCCACAATAACCTTTGAGCCCAATGTCACAACATCCTTGCTAATGGCGGCGTCATCAATAATTTTCGCAGTACGAATCATTTTTTCAAGCTCAATTATCCTGCCCTCGACAAAAGCTTGCTCATTTTTTGCATCATCATATTCAGAGTTCTCACTAATATCGCCGTAAGAAATAGCAACTTTAATTCTTTCAGCAACTTCCTGACGTTTAACAGAACGCAGTTTATCCAATTCATCCTCAAGTTTTTTTAATCCGGCAACTGTAAGAATCGTTTCTTTATCTGCCATTGTCTATGCCCCTTTTTATGAAAAATTTCAGTATATTCACTGCCCTCAATTATAATTTTTCAGACAATGCTTGTCAACCTTTAGAGGTTAGACGCACTAAGTCCAATATTAGCAAATTGCTGGATCGACTCAATTTCTTCGTCAGTAACGGGTTTTTCAAAATTACGAAAACCAGCAAGTTGAAATTCATGTTTTTTAGCTAATTCAGCAATAGTATCAATTTGCTCGATAGATAAATCTCTGCCTAACGTAAAATTTTCATAACGTCCTTCCAAAGCTAATATCATGGTTTCAGCCATGCAGGCATACGACATATGCGGCGGAAAACCAAAGTTAAAACCAAAATCAACTTCTCCCGGTACGCGAATAACGCCCCCCTCAATAACCAGCACATCCTTACGAGCTACAGACACTTCACGTGAAACATTACGCGGACGTGCAACATCACACACAACAGCACCTACTTTAAGATCCTTAGGTTCAATCAGACAGTCAACTGCACTGGTTACTGTTATCACAACATCAGCATCGTTTAAGCTTTTCTTGACATCATTCGATGTTGTCAGATGACCTTTTACATATGGTCTCATTTCATCCGCTAAAGCTTCCAGCCTTTCCTGATGACGTGCTACCAAAGTAATATCTCGCGCTTCCCGCGCCAGAATTCTTGTACAGGCCGCACCAATAGACCCGGTTGCCCCAATAATTGCCACATGCGCTGTTGCTAAATCCTTGCCCATTAGTCTTACAGCTTCACGCGTTCCTTGTAATGCCGTTGCTACTGTATAGCTATTACCACTGGTCACAGCGATATCGACATTTTTGGCAATAGTAATTCCGGCATCACCAACAATTGAAGTAAAAGCGCCTAGCCCCACAATTTTTGCTCCTAAGTCCTGAGCAACCTTGCAAGCCTCAATAATTTTATCTGTTACGTATTTTTCCGGTAAAGTTATCATCTGTCTTGCAGTAAGCGGACAGGCAATAAACCATCCTTCGGCCTCGGCATACGGTGAACGGACTCCTGTAATATGCGAAATCTTAAAAGACTTAACATGCTTCATCGCACCTTCAATCCAGGAATCCGGCAGGTAGCGCATAATTGGGAATTTACGCGCAAAATCATCAACTACCAGAGGATGAAGAATAAATGCGAATTTTTCCATTAAACTGACCCCTTTACACTAAAATATTCTATTCCAGGCTGGATATTATACTTTTTTAATAATTCTTTATAATCTTCTGCAGCTAAAGGTTCACGCCTACCGGCAAGTGCAACCAAAGCCGCTTCCAAAACATTCGTACCAAAGCTACGGCCATTAAAGTTCGGTGTTGTTGTAATTAAACAATATATACCAGCATTTTTAAGCAACTCTCTGTCCTCTTTTGTAACAGTATTCGTAATTATTACTTTTCCAGCCATTTGTTCCGGCATAAACTTACGAATAAAATGGAAATCTCCTGCAATTATATCATTATCGAGGAAATATTCCGGATAAAGCTCTGATCTCTGAGTTTGTTCTTTGCCTACAGGATAAAACCAGCTGACTGGCATTTTAGTAATAACAGGTGCTACAATGCTTGCTATCCAAGCTAAAACTTTCAACGATTTTATTGGCAGATTTATGCCTAAGCCATAAATGAGATCGCCGAAAGTAACCTGAGCGCCGGCCTCTACCAACGCTTCTGCCATACCAAAACGGTCAACACCGCAGACCAGCAAAACTTTTTTTCCGCAAAAATTAATTATACCATTTTTCTTCAAATTAGCAATTACAATGCGTTCAAGAGAATTTTTTAATCCGCTGCCATCAAGCACCGGAGTATTTTTAACGTTTTCTATAAGTTTTGCTGATTCGCGAAAAGTATAACGTCTGCCGCCGGCAAAAATATAAAGATCGGTTCCTCCCAAGCCTATGGCATCAACCTTACCATCATAGCATGAAAATAATTTGCTCGCTTTTTCCTTATCACCATCAGTTCCACGTCTCTCGATGCGGATAATTTCACCGTCAAAATTTTCTTCCGTGACAGCGTCCCGTGCACTCGAGCCCAAGCTGATGCTTAATACACTTTTCAAATTTATGGCACCTTCTTAATTTTTTGCATAATGTTCTTGATTATCTGTGGCTCTAGGTATTTATCTTCTTCAATAGGTGACTCTCCCATCGTAATACCTATAACATGTTTGTCTATAATTGCTTCAGCCAGATTAATTCTCATATTAGAAGCAGCGACTATTACTATATCACTTTCTCTAAGTTTAGCAATAATAGTCATTATCTCATTAAAAAGCTGGACACCATTTTTATCGCGCAAAAAAGCCCAGCGTTCCTTGTCATTAAAAACAATAGAGAATTCTATACCTTCTTGTGCAGCAAGCGTAAGTATTTCAGTCTTATTACTGATAGGAAAAGCAACTAACGCAACTCTGCCGCCTTTACGTATTTCTCCTAAACTTTCTACACGGGAAACAAAGGCTCTGTCCGTTGCATAAGCCTTGGCTACTTCCTGCTGCGAAAATCCCTGCATCCTAAGATCCAACATTGCATCTATCTGTTTATGAATTTTATTTCTGTTAATCAGCTTATCGCCAATGCGTATAGGTTCCATGTCGCGCCTTCTTTGTTTACAAAATAAAGTGTGCACATTCTGTGCACACTTTATTTTAGCATAAGTATTACGCATTCTCAATATCAATGTTACTATATACTTTTATTAAAGATCAGCATGTGTTTTTATTTTTGCCTTATATTCCTCCAGCATAACTTTGCAGTCTTCATCAGACTCAATCCGATTAAACTTAGCGCGGTATTCGGCAGCATGCGGCAATCCCTTAATATAAGAATTTATATGTCGACGCATTTCTTTAACAGCAACTCTTTCGCCCTTATAGGCAATTAACATCTCCAAATGCCTGATTATCATTGCAAAACGCTCCGACATCTGAACAACCTCTGGTAATTCCCTGCCAAGCAACATCGCTCTAAGTTCAGAAAAAATCCAAGGATTGCCATCGGCACCACGACCAACCATTAATCCGTCACAACCAGTTTCCTCAAGCATTCGTTCTCCATCCGCTGCACTTTTAATATCTCCGTTACCAAAAACAGGCATGTTAACTGCCTGCTTAACAGCACGAATTACTGTCCAGTCAGCGTTGCCTGCATAAAACTGTTCCCTCGTCCTGGCATGCACTGTCACCGCAGCAACTCCAGCTTTCTCAGCTTTCTTTGCTATTTCTACGGCATTAATGCTCTTATCGCTCCAGCCGGAACGGAACTTTACCGTAACCGGTATTTTAACAGCATCCGCCATCCGTGCCAAAATTTCATAGGCCAACTCCGGATTTTTCATCAAGGCCGACCCTTCGCCATTATTTACGATCTTAGGCACAGGACAACCCATATTGAAATCGATGATATCTGCACCAGCTTTTTCCACTATTTCTGCCGCCCTCGCCAATTCATGCGGTTCTGAACCAAATAGCTGAATTGCTGTCGGTCTTTCTGCCTCGTCAATTTTTAGCATCTCAAACGTCTTGGAATTATTATATAAAAGTCCTTTAGCGCTTACCATCTCTGAAACCGTAAAACCACAGCCCTGTTCACGGCAGATAACACGGAATGGCAAGTCGGTAATTCCTGCCATAGGTGCCAACGCCAAAGGTACTTCAAGCTCAATATTTCCCAGTCTCATTATTCACCTCAAACACAGAATAAGACCCGCTGCAGCGGGTCTTATCTTTATTTAGAATTACGTTCATGCAATATCCTTAAACCATCCAAGGTTAAGAAAGGCTCAACAACATTAATTAGTTTAGACTCTGCCGCTATCGTATTAGCAAAACCACCAGTCGCAATAACAAAAGCCTTGCCGCCAAGCTCATCTATCATCCTGCTGACGATGCCGTCCATCTGCCCCACAAACCCATAAATAACGCCTGCCTGCATTGCTTTGACCGTATTCCGGCAAATCACATTTCCCGGAGTAATTAGTTCTATACGGGGAAGTTTAGCTGCTTTCTGGAACAAAGCCTCAGTAGAAATTCCAATACCTGGGGCAATCGCACCTCCTAAGTACTCACCAGTCGGCATTATAGCACAAAATGTTGTTGCCGTACCAAAATCGACAATAATCATAGGACCTTTGTCCCTGTACTTTTCATAGGCTGCAACCGCGTTGACTATGCGATCCGCACCGACTTCCTTTGGATTTTCATATCTGAGCTGCAAACCGCTCTTAAGACCCGGTCCCACAATCATTGGCTCTATTTCAAAATAACGTTCGCACATGCGACTCAATGGCACCAAAAGCGGCGGTACTACTGTTGAAATGATTACATCCGTAATCTCGTTCATGCTAACATGACTATATCCAAACATGCTGCTGAGCAAAATTCCGTATTCATCCGCAGTTTTTGATCTATCCGTGGAAAACCGCCAGTGGACTAAAAGCTCACTATCCTGATAAACACCGGCTACAATGTTGGAATTTCCCACGTCAATTACTAATAACATTTTGTTTCCTCCCCACAGGTGGTAAATTAAAAAACTATTTACGCTCCATCACAAAAAGACCAGCGTCAATTAATGCCTTTCGCACCTTTACCCCGACATAAGATGCGATAGCTGTTTTAATTATATCAAAAGGAAGAAAAGGTGCAATAGCAATCAGAACGGATTTCTCCCAAGTCATTGGTTTGTGCAGAAAATACTGAAAGCTAAGTTTAAAACCAATCAAACCTATAATATAGGCAACAGCAAGAGCTGTCAACAGATATAAAAACGTCTTAACATAACCAGCCTCCAAATTTTTTTCTGTCAACAGGCCAGCCAGCCAGGAACATACGATAAAGCCAAAAATGAAACCTCCGGTAGGTCCAATCAGCATGACCGCACCTGCTTGGCCCTGATTAAAGACCGGTAATCCTAAAACACCAAGCACAATCCAAACAATGATACTGATTGGTCCCCATTTATGACCTAACAAAATACCACTCAACAAAACAACCAATGGCTGTAAGGTATGAGGTACCGGTCCAATAGGAATTACGATATAAGAACTTATAATCATAAAGGCAGCGAAAATAGCTGCCAACATCATGTTACGCAGCTGCATTTTTAGTTTTTTCCCCCTTCAGGTTGTGCTGGTCTGATAGAAACATCGCCCGCAATAACTTTAACTCTTTCACCGCCGCGTTCAACAATTAGAAGACCATCTTCATCAATATCCACGGCTTTACCTATATAAACCTCATTTGGTGCAATGACTTTGACTTCTTTTCCAAGAGTTACTGACCACCAGCGCCACTCTTCTAGCACCGGTCCAAATCCTTCAGTAATTGCCAGTTCATAAAATTCTTCCATATTCTTCAAAATCAAGGCTAAAAGTTCTGCTCTATTGATTTTTCTCGTCGTAACATCAGCAAGGGATGCAACTATATCTTGAAGCTCATCTGACAAATTTGACTTCGGAATATTGATGTTAATTCCTGTCCCTATGACAATGTAATTTATATGACCAAATTCGGCATTCATCTCTGTCAAAATACCAACCATTTTTTTGCCATCAATCAAAATATCATTAGGCCATTTGATCCCGGCTTTCACACCTGTATACTCATGAATAGCCCTCACGACAGCGACCGCAGCCAAGAGAGTGCATTTGGAAGCTTCAGAAGGCATAAATGGCGGTCTCAATACTACTGAAAACCAAATACCACAAGCATAAGGAGCAAACCAACCACGGGAAAGACGACCTTTACCGCCCACCTGTTCTTCTGCTATACATACAGTCCCATTTTCACACCCGGCATTAGCTAGTTTTTTAGCAACTTCATTGGTCGATGTAACTGAATTATCATAATTAATACTGTGCCCAAGCCATTTTGTCTCAAGACGCGTAACGACTTCTTCCGGCCGCAAACTATCAGGAGCACTTTGTAATATGTAGCCTTTTTTTGGTACAGAATCAATAATATAACCGTTATTTTTCAAAACTTGTATATGCTTCCAGATTGCCGTTCTGGATACCTCCAGCAAAGCAGATAATTCTTCGCCTGACACTGGCTCTGGAGCGCGTTTTCGTAAAATCTCCAATATACGCTGACGCATTTTATTACTCTCCACCTTTCCGTTATCCTTAGAATAACAATAGGTTAACCTGTTGTCAAGTTATAAAAAAAGAGATTTCCTCTTTGTAAAGGAAATCTCTTTTGCGTAGAAATTTATTCTTTTGTATTAGCTGAATGAGCCAAGTCAGTTCCCGCTTGATCAGATGTTGGCTGCAAAACATCTTTGGCAGTTTTTACCTCTTCTGTATTTTCATCGGCTACCATAGGTTCCGCTTCATCAGAAACCGGTTCTTCTTTTGGAGGCTCTGCAGATTTTTCATCTTTCGGAAGAATCTTGCCATGCTCCATCAATTGCTGAACTTCATAGCCTTCCAACGTTTCTCTTTCAATCAAAGCTTCGGCTATCAGATGCAGCTTGTCAATATTATCCTGCAAAAGCTTAACTGTTCCCTGATAGGCCTCATCAATAAATTGACGAATTTCGCTATCAATCTGAGCAGCAACTTCTTCACTATAATCTTTGTCCCTGCCGATATCTCTGCCAAGGAAAACCTGATCCTGTCGATGTCCAAAGGTAACTGCGCCGAGTTTCTCACTCATGCCATACTCACAAATCATCTGTCTGGCAAGACTTGTAGCACGCTGCAAGTCATTACTTGCACCACTGGAAATTTCATTAAGCACCAAAGCTTCTGCTACGCGACCACCGAGAAGCAGTTTAAGCTCGTCCAGAAGTTCACTGCGCGTTGCGTAATAACGATCCTCTTTCGGCAGGCTTAAGGTATAGCCACCTGCGCGTCCGCGTGGAATAATTGTAACCTTATGCACCGGATCAGTGTGGTCTAAAAGCATGCCAACCAGAGTATGACCGCCTTCATGATAGGCAGTAAGTTTCTTTTCATTATCACTGATCACGCGGCTCTTGCGTTCCGGTCCCATCATAACGCGTTCTGCTGCCTCTTCCATTTCAGACATAGTTATCTTTTTCTTGTTACGTCTTGCCGAGAGTAAAGCTGCTTCATTTACAAGGTTGCTCAAATCAGCTCCCGTAAATCCTGGTGTACGTCTTGCCACAACATCAAGATTTACGTCTTCGCTGACAGGTTTTCCCTTGACATGTACTTTTAATATTTCCTGACGTCCTTTAATGTCAGGGCGATCAACAACAATCTGACGATCAAAACGACCGGGGCGTAACAAAGCCGGATCAAGAATGTCAGGACGATTGGTTGCCGCTATCATAATAATACCCTCGTTAGCCCCAAAACCATCCATTTCAACAAGTAACTGGTTCAATGTTTGTTCACGCTCATCATGACCACCACCAAGACCGGCACCTCTTTGTCGGCCGACAGCATCAATTTCATCAATGAAAATAATACAAGGGGCATTCTTTTTCGCTTGTTCAAATAAGTCACGTACACGTGAAGCGCCGACACCAACGAACATTTCCACAAAATCAGAACCACTGATACTAAAGAATGGCACACCTGCCTCGCCTGCAACAGCTTTAGCCAATAAAGTCTTACCTGTACCAGGAGGTCCGAATAATAAAACTCCCTTTGGAATCCTTGCGCCTAACTCGTTGAATTTTTTCGGCTGTTTTAGGAATTCCACTACCTCTTCCAGCTCTTGCTTGGCCTCGTCGGCACCAGCTACATCCTTAAAGGTGATTTTAATTTTTTCGTCCCCATACATCTTAGCCCTGCTTTTGCCGAAAGACATTACGCGTCCCCCGCCGCCTTGGCTTTGTTGCATAAGTAAGAACCAGATACCGACAATCAGCAGCATCGGTAAGATAGAAGAAATAATATTCATCCACCATGGTGGCTGCGGCGGCAGCTCCACCTTGATTTCCACATCATGGTTACGCAATGTATGAATTAATTCCGGGTCTTCAGGAGCAATTGTAGTAAAATCAGCACCGGATTTTAATTTACCACTAATAACATTTTCCACTATAGTTACACGCTTAACTTCGTCTTGCTGTACCTGTTTGATGAAGTTGCTATAGGAAATATCCGTTTTACTGACAGTATTCGTAGAATAGTATTCAATAATCCAGATGGCAACAATAATAATCAGTAAATAAAAGCTGACATTTCTAAAAAATTTGCCCACAACAATGCCCTCCTTCCTAACTTTTTCTATACTATCACATTGTATAATGATACACTAATCTGATTTTGAGGACAAGTGCATTTATTTTTTAGCAAAAACAGATGGTTTCAAAATGCCTATAACCGGCAAATTACGGTAATCTCCCGCAAAATCAAGGCCATAGCCTACTACAAACTCATCAGGAATCTCAAACCCTACATAATCGGCATTCATTTCGTTAACTCGTCTGGACCCTTTATCCAGCAGGACTGCTGTTTTGACTGACAAAGGATTTCTGGTTTGCAGCAACCTGGAAATTTTTTCCAATGTCAAGCCTGTATCTATGATATCATCGACTATTAAAACATGCTTGCCTGCTATATTCTCGTCGATATCCTTAATGACATTTATGCTGCCTGCACTAACTGTACTGTTACCGTAAGAAGATGAAATCATAAAGTCAAGTCTGACAGGCAAATCCATATTTTTTGTCAACTCAGCAGTAAAATAAACTGCTCCTTTCAGCAATGACACAACAACCAGTGTTTGTCCCTCATAATCTTTGGTAATTTGTTCGCCCAGTTCTTTAACTCTTTGACGTATTTCTTCCTCATTGAATAAAACTTGCTTTAAGTCTTTATGCATATTATTATCCCCCCTCTGAGAGCTCAAAAAGCAGCCATTCCTCAAAAGTTTTGTCTGCCTTCCAGACTGCAGTCTGCCCGCCTATCAGCCATATAACTTCATTGTCTGCGCATACCAGCAGCAACTCATCTCGCTCTGCTGACGGCATCTTCTTGTCTATCAGATATTCTTTAAGTTTTTTAGCGCCGCTGCCTTTTGGTCTGAACCGGTCGCCATTTTCTCTATTTCGCACCTTTATTATACCAGCAACAAGACTTCTAGGATACACCGCTCTGTTTTTTGCGTAAGCTGGTTGCTCCCCGATTACAAGTTCTGAGCTTAGCCAACGCCCATCCGGCAGCCTTAATCTTCCCGGCACGGGAAGCATCTCAGAAAAATGTTTTTTACTTCCTGTTTCCGCTACCTCACTGAGCAATAAAAAACCATAAGCATATTCGACCCTGACTCCCGGCAAAGTAAGCAACGCACCGCTGCGTCCGTTTTTTACCAGATGCAGAAGCGCCTCAACATGCTTTCTCTCAAGCTGGTTATGTTTTATTTCTGCGACCTTTTGAAACCACAGCATCAGCACCCTGGTTGATAATGCAGGCGCTAATTCAGCAAATTCTTTTACGCAAAGACCACATCTTTCATCTTTACTTTTACAATTTTTCTTCAGATATTCTTGTGCAAGCTGTTCCAAATAATCCTCATCCTGTGCTGCCAGGTACGCAGTTGTCGCCAACACGCGTTTTATCTGAGGATTGTATTTTTCCAACAGTGGTAAAAGTTCTTTACGAATGCTGTTTCTTCGATAATCCACACATTCGTTGCTGCTGTCAGTACACCATTCCGTTCCTTGCTGCTTGCAGTAATCTTCCATTTCCTTTCGTGTAACACCCAAAAAAGGCCTTACAATCAGACCATTTTTCGTTTGCATGCCACGTAACCCACGTGTGCCTGCTCCACGGAGCAAATTCATCAACACCGTTTCTGCCTGGTCATCCTGATGATGTCCAGTGACAATGGCGAAGGCCTTAAGTTTTTGGCATTCATCTTTCAAAGCACGATAGCGAAGTTCGCGAGCCGCTTCTTCAACAGATATCTTTTTTTTAGCAGCTAAAGAATTTACATCAACATCACATCTTATGAAAGGCAGTTTTCGCTCTTTACAAAATTTTTCTACAAAAAGAGCGTCCCTTTCTGCTTCAGCACCTCTTAAATGATGCTGAACATGGCAGACAAAAATCTGCCATCCTTCGTCCTGCCCTACTTGCTGCAAGGCAGACGTCATTGCCAAAGAATCAGCTCCGCCAGAGCAGGCAGCCAGAAGCACTGCTCCCCTCTGGAACAGTTTTTGTTTTTTTAAAAGCCGTTCCATCCCTAGGCTAATTGGTTCTCCAGCCATAGTACCTCCTAAAAACAAAACGGGCACTCCCAAAGAAGTGCCCAATATATCACAATTTAATCATTTCTGCGGCTAGCACCGCGACCACCGCGTTTTGATTCCGTATTACGTTTCAAGTCCAGCAATCTATCATCACTATCTTTAAGGAAACGTGATAACTTATCTTCAAAAGTAAGAGTCGGCACCACCTTTGGTGTCACAGGGCGACGTTCTACAGGCCTTTTAGGAGCTGGCGGCGGCATAAGCTGCTTAATTGATAAGCCTATTTTGCCTTTCTCATCTATTGATAAGACTTTAACCGTAACCTTGTCCTTTTCCTTTAAAAAGTCATGAACGTCTTTAACATAAACATTAGATACCTCAGAAATGTGGATAAGGCCTACTTTTCCTTCCGGCAACTGCACAAAAGCGCCAAAATTAGTAATACCAGAAACTTCACCTTCCACAATAGCGCCTACTTCAAGAGCCATAAAGATCAATGATCCCCCTTATAATTTTTGTTCTTGCGACTAATTATAACCTTCGAAACAAATTGGTGTCAACCTGAAAAACAATTTACTGTTTTCCTTTCGCTGCTTGTGTACCTTTTTCTTCAATAATAAATAACGGAACTTCATCCTTACCAACCATATTATGCTCTTCGCGAGCTAGCTTTTCAATATATTTCAAGTCATCCAGCTTCTGCCGTTCGTTTTCTAATGTTTTCTGTTCGTTCTGCAAGGACTCAATCCTTTTCTGAGTCTTTGCCAATTCTTTATTAACCTGATAAATATTATATTCTTTATGGGCCAACGCCAGCAGAAAACACACGGCTATAAACAGCAGCAAAAGCCTGAAACCATTGATACGTCGTCTCTCTCTTGCCATCACTCTGCCTCACATTTCGCATAATTCACATTTATAGTATACCATTTCTGCTGTCATTGTGCAGATATAAAAAACAACCTGTTGGGTAACCAACAGGTTGCATAGTATTCAAGAATACAATCAACAATTATTTTTTCTTGTTAACTACGTCTTTGAATGCTTTACCAGCTTTGAACGCAGGTACAGTTGC
>JBFWIF010000071.1:0-13527 GCA_050256135.1 Acidaminococcaceae bacterium
TCGTATAACAAAGAGGCAAGTCGTACATTGTTAATAGATGTCTTGCCTCTTTTTGTTCTGGCAATTTTTGGTTGTGTGGAGTATTATTTGATTTATATAAACAATTTATTGTTCTGCGCCAAGAACCTGTCATTCCTTGCAGCAGATTTATAATATGAGAAAGGGAGTAAAACAATAAACCATGAATAGTGTTCGTCAAAAAGTTTTTGCAGCGTTGGCAGATATGCATATTGATTATGAACTCATTGAGCACCCAGCCGTTTATACGATAGAGGAAATGGATCAGCTCACTATTTCTCATAAGGAAAGCATAGTAAAAAATTTATTTGTACGCGATGACAAAAAGCGCCAATATTTTTTGATCGTGCTGCAAAAGGATAAACATGTTGATTTGAAAAAAATAAAAGCAGAACTGAACTCTCGTCCGCTTAGTTTTGCGTCAGAAGATGATTTGGCAAAATATTTGGGGCTTAATAAAGGTTCTGTTACACCATTTGGTGTCCTTAATG
This sequence comes from Acidaminococcaceae bacterium, assembly GCA_050256135.1. Taxonomy (GTDB): domain Bacteria; phylum Bacillota; class Negativicutes; order Acidaminococcales; family Acidaminococcaceae; genus RZYP01. The sequence goes on from JBFWIF010000071.1 coordinate 510, forward strand.
ACAGTACAGGTAAAGTCACAGTTGTTCTTGACGAGGACATCTTGTCTTTTGGGCAGCTTGGTGTACATCCGAATGAAAATACCGCAACAGTCTTATTAAAACCGCAGGATTTGGAAGCGATAATCAAAAAACAAGGCAACGAAATCTTGCATATTAAAATTTAAGGTTTGAAAAACATGGTCAGAGCAGACAAACATTGTATGCATATTGCAGTCTGCAAAGTTAATATATAGAAAAAAGTATGAGGGGGCAACAACTTATGTTTGAACTAATCCAAGTGGGCAGCAACACATATTATATTGACTGCCCGGCAAAAATCGGCGTTTACAAAGCATCGGAAACAGATGTGTATTTGATTGACAGCGGCAGCGACAAGGATGCCGGCCGCAAAATACGCAAAATCTTGGACGAAAAAGGGTGGCATCTTAGGGCTATCATTAACACTCATTCTAATGCTGACCATATTGGCGGCAACCAATATCTGCAGAGACAAACAGGCTGCAAAATTTTTGCCAAGGGAATAGACGCAGCATTTACCAGATACCCTTTGCTGGAACCATCATTTTTGTATGGCGGCTATCCATGCAAGGCACTCCGGCATAAGTTCCTGATGGCGGCAGAGAGTGATGTGCTTGATCTGCCTCATGAAGATTTCCCCAAAGAGCTGGAAGTAATTGCTTTACCGGGTCACTTTTTTGACATGATCGGCATTCGTACGCCGGACAACGTAGTTTTTCTGGCGGATTGTCTGAGCAGTGAGGAAATCCTGAATAAATACCGCATTCCTTTTATCTACGACGTTGCCGGTTATCTAGATACTTTAACTAAAGTGGAAAACATGCAGGCTGATGTTTTCGTGCCCTCGCATGCCACGGCTGTAAGTGAAATTAAAGAATTGGCGATTTTTAACAAGGATAAAGTCTGGGCAATCGCTGAGGATTTAGTTGCATGGTGCGCAGAACTACTTACTTTTGAGGTTATCCTGAAGAAGGCTTTTGATGAATATGGTTTGACCATGAATTTTGAACAATATGTTTTGGTGGGCAGCACAATTCGCTCTTATTTGTCGTGGCTGAGTGACAGCGGCAGAATTACGGCTGCTTTCGATAGCAACGAATTGGTGTGGAAAAAAATTGACTAAAACGCGCAGCAAAGGAGTGATGGCGATGTTAACCGTAGGTATTTTGTTGTTTCCGCAAGTAGAGGAATTAGACTTTGTCGGGCCGTTTGAAATCCTGAGCTATATTAATAAAATAAGACCGGAAAGCACGAAGGTGATGCTGATTGCCGAAACGGCGGAGCCGGTTGAAGCCTTTAATGGCATGAAAATAATACCGGACGTGACCATAGCGAATTGCCCCCAACTGGATATTCTGGTGGCACCTGGCGGCAAAGGCCGATACGCAGCGATGAAAAATACTGCCATCAAGGAATTCATTCAGCAGCAGGCGCAAAAGGCGAAATATATTACTTCTGTCTGCACAGGAGCATTTTTGCTTGCCGAAGCAGGCTTATTGAAGAACAAAAAGGCGACAACCTATCATACGGCGTTCGCGGAATTGGCGGCTTATTCGGTGGAGGTATTACCGCAAAAAGTTGTGCGTGCAGGCAATATCATTACAGCTGCCGGTGTCAGCTCCGGTATTGAATTGGGGCTTTATATATTGAGGGAAGAATTTGGCGCGGCGGTGGCGCAGGAAGCTGCTGACAATATCGAATATGCGATTGATGTGACGAAAATCTGAGATAAAAAAATGGTACAAAGGGGACAGTCCCCTTTGTACCACAATTGACTTCAAGAATGCAAAAAAGCACAGGAAATTTTTCCTGTGCTTTTTTGCGTTCTAGTGATTTTAGATGCCGACAACAATTGGACCATAGTCTTCACAACGGAATTTCGTTTTCAAAGAATTTAAATATGCCAGAGGTTCTTTTGATAATAGTAGTGCCTTGTGCACTGATTCAGGGATGTTATAAAAGACAATAAGCACATTTCCTTCCAACTTGACTCCTAAATGTTTTCCAGAAAAACCGGTAGCTTTGATTCCCTTTAAATTACGTTTTTCTAACAGAAGCAATTGAATCACATCCTTTGAGCTCGATTATAACGCCGAAATTGGAAAAATCTTCGACAGAAGTGTGAAAGGTTGGTGAACTAGTTAGGCAAACTAGTATAGTAGCACTTGCTCTTAGAGCCGGAAGGAACCGGATGGATTCGTCATTTGACAAAAATATTATCTGTTAACACATTGGCTTATCTTTAATACAGTAGATCCGTTGCCTCTCGGCGCATGCTTAGGCCGGCTTCTTCGACAGGATAACCAATACGCAGCAAGATCTGGATTGTCTGATTTTTTTCAGCATATTCTTTTTTCATCTTAGCATATTGCTCCTGCATCTCCGGATATTCCTCCAGCACCTGGCTAGGCGGCTGCATCACAAGTCCCATACTATGGGCAGCCAGGATTAAGCGGCTATATAACATGCCTGCCTTGATCTGTGCTGTGCGGCTGTTATTGTTAGTAACAATTGTCGCATAGGCAGGGGTGCTGTCGGCCTCGGTCTTGGTATATTGCACAAAAACATCAGCTGCAGCTTTTTCGCTATTTAAAGATGGCACTAAGGTAACTAATCCCTGCAGAAGATGTTTTTTGATCGCAGAACCACCTTGCCCATCAAGTGAAAAGCCATAGCGAGATTGATTTTTTTGATACTCATTAACGCGTAATAGCGGTTTGTTCTCTTCGTAAATCCGATGAACACCTGATTCTATTTCCGCGCCTGCTACAATATACTGTCCCAGCCGCTTTATGTTTTTCTGATCCTGATAAAATTTTAAAGCGATACCATTGTCAGTATTAGTCTCTTGCAATTGGGTTATTTGCTCAGGAGTGAGGGGTGTATTTTTGTAAGCGCCTCTATTGGTATCAGGGCAAAACAGGAAATCGTATAACAGGCTTTCCTCAGGAGCGGCTTGAGAAATTAATATTTTCGCCACTGGCAGCCTGTCCATGCTCTCCTTGAGATTACTTTCATCATAAGCACCGTCTGGGAAAAAAGTGAACTCAGTTCGATACCCGTTTTTTGCGGCGGTAATTCGCATGTATTCCAGGAAAGTCCCTTGCGAAATCATTGTCTGGCGGGCAAAAGGATCAACTTCCTTTGTTAAGCGGTCACTGTCGGCATATAAGTAGAAAACATTCGGGTTATCAGCAGCCAATTTGATTTTCCAAGGCTGCATATTATGGCCATTGGCAGCCAGTAAGCCATGCGCAACGAGGAATAGCCGCGGGTCAGCAAATTTTTGCGCATAAGTTTTCTGCCAAGGTTCGAGATATTTCGGGCTGAGGAAGAAACCGCTGGCAACAGACAAGGCTAATGAGGTCAGCAGAAGTAATCCCACAAAAAATTTCATAATCATCTGCTGATGTTATCCTCTTTAATCTTCAAAAATGCTTCTGTACCTGGTTCTATCGTTACTTGTTTACCTTTGACAAAAACCCCCATTAAAGCATAGCGCACAAAAATGTTAGGCTTTTTACCAGAAACTTTCAGTGAACCTTCTACCGGAATCGCATGACCATCCTTGGCTGTAACTTCGGAAAAAGTAACGATGATATTGCCACTATAATCCCAGGCACCAGCTCTATTTAATTTGGTGATAGTACCGATAACATCGCTGTTCTTTGGAATGATTATTTGATTGCCGCTGCGCAGATCCTCCGCAACGGTAAAATGAACTTTGTCACCTTGTTTATTTACTTTTGTGCTGATTTTATCGACTGACTTAATTTTAAGCAACATCTCATTCGCAGTCACTGGATTTTTAACTGAATCTGAGTTTTTGTCAGTCGCTGGTAATGCAAAGGCAACATTAGCTGCCAAAATGGAAATAACTAGAACGACTATTAACATGGATACTTTTTTTAACATTTTAATCCCCCTAAATATTGTTTTAAGATTAGTTAGTACGAACTAACTATTTGAACAAAAAAATTATTTGATGTTTTTCACTATTTTTTCTAAAAGCTGCAAAAATTCTTGTTTTTCTTTCTCATCAAGGCAGTTTGTCATTTTCTGTGCAAAATAATAATAACCTAATCTTTCCATCTCGAGCAGTTCATTACCTTTTTCTGTTAAAAACAGATGAAAAGTTCTCAAGTCGCCTGCAGATTGTTTTTTGTAAACCAAATTTCTCGCAATCAACCTATTAACAATATCGGTCACCGTGGATTTCTGCACACCAAACTTCTCTACAATTTGTTTAAATGTTGGAGCATCAAGTTCGGCAATTGCGTGAAGGTAATGCAGTTGAGTGATAGTCAGATTGAACAGATCCTTGCTGTCGGAACTTTCTTTGAAAGATCTCATTGATTGTCGCATAAACTCAGATAAAATATTAATATATTTAACAATGTAAGTTTCAACATCTGCCATTTCGTCATTACCTCCGTTCCTTGTTATAATTGCGCTTCCAATTTAAACTTATATTATTGCATAACCGCTGCTGCATGATTTTTACAATATCACCTTCTAAGAAATTTAAAATAGTTAGAATGTACGAACTAAATATATTAAAGCACAGATGCTGAAACTTGTAAATAGGTTTTTAGCAAATAAGCTGCCGAAGCAAGGTAATAATTTAGATAGGGTAATATTATAAGCAAAAGCGAGCAGGGAGAAGGTTTGAAGATGTCCAAGGGTTTAATAAGTTTTTTCCGCAGGGCTTTCAGATCACGGCGGCAGGCTTTAAGAAGCTTGAATTGTTCGGTGATGTTGCCGGTCAAAGTTATACAGAGAAGAGCCGTACCATTGCGATACTTTTGGAAAAATAGCCAAAGAGGACAAGCGGTTGGGAATAAACTGCTGCAATCTTTTGTGACAGGGATAATTGTGATATAGTTATTAGCGGATAGTAGGGGAAATGCTATCTGCAGAAGCAGATGATGGGAAAGACAGGGGGCTTAATAATGCAAGAACAAGACAAGAAGTATCTAGAGAAGGCGGCTGAGCTGCAAAGAGCTGCGGAAGCTGTCATGGCAGAGCTCGAAATCCGCCAGCGCTGGGGCAAGGTTGGCAAGACTATTTTAGTCGGTTCGGCAAGATTTGGCCTGATGGCAAGTCCTAATCTGGATTTTGAGATTTATGTGGAAGAGCCTGATATCAATGTCGGGTTCGAAACAATCAAAGAGTTTGCCAATGTCCCGGGAGTCAAGCAGATTCAGTTCCTTAATTTCCTGGGTACTGATGATCCGGGCCTTTATTGGCGCATAGATTACGAAGACGCCAATGGAACGCTGTGGGATATCGATAATTGGCTGGTGCCCTTTAGTCACCCGCATGCCGGTATGGCAGATGGCTTTGCGCAAGCAATCCAAAAAGCACTGACGGAAACAAAAAAGCTGACGATTTTGCAGATCAAAGCCTGCTTTTCGCCAGAAAAGAAATATCGCGGGATAGATATTTATAAGGCAGTGCTTCAAGGCGGTGTGACTAGCGCCGAAGAATTCGAACAATGGATCAAAGAAAATCCGCCGGTACCGATGGAGACATGGTCACCGATTGTTTAGAAACAGACATTAATGGAAAAAGGACCAAAGGGGACATAGACCTCCTTTGGTCCTTTTAATTTAGAAGAACGTTAGTTATTTTATCATGGCGGCGCAATAATTAATAAAACCAGAAATAATAATGGCATTAGTAATGTTGCTTAAGAAACCGCCAATTACCGGTACTACAAAGAAAGCTAATCTGGAGTATCTATATTTGGTACATACGGTACTCATGGTGGTCATGGATACCGGCACAGCACCTAAACCGAAACCAATATGTCCTACAGACATGACAGCGGCATCGTAATTTTTCCCCAAAAGCTTGAAAGTAAGGAAATAGCAGAAGATAATAATGAAAACAACTTGTGCTATCAGCAAGACAAGCAATGGACCAGCCAAACCTGCCAATTGCCATAATTTCATAGAAATAATAGACATGGAAACAAAAAGTGACAAGGAGAACTCGCCAACTATATTAATTGCTTCATAGCCAGCGTCAGTAGTCTTGTTTTGGTAATCCAGATACAAGCGGATCAAAATGCCAGCCAGCATAGCACAAACATGAATCGGGAAATTAATACCGCCAGCTTTCAGCATGATGAAAAATACTTGCCCCATGCCAATAGCTAACATCATCAAAAAGACTGCATCAAGGATATTTGCTTTGGATACTAAAGTACCAACGGATTTGCCGGTTGCTGTAGAATCATCTTCCTTGCCATCCAGGGATGGATCTTCGAGATGAAAGCGTTTAATGAGGAAGTTGCCGAATGGTCCGCCGACAATACAACCAGAAACCAAGCCGAAGGTTGCAGCGGCTAAGGCTACTTCCAAGGCCGCAGGTGCACCTGCTTTTACAGCTAATGGCGCAAAGGCAGCCGCATTGCCATGGCCGCCGGTCATAGGAATACTGCCTGTCATGAGGGCAATCAGCGGATTCATTCCCATTGCGACACCAAGTCCTACGGATAAAACATTCTGCAAGAACGCTAATATTGCTGCTAAAATTGCGAAAATAAGTACTAATTTGCCGCCTGTTTTTAAGAGGGCCAAACTAGCTGCAGCGCCGCTGGCTGCGAAGAATATGCAATAAAATAATGTGTTGACTGTTTTGTAGTCAAAACTTAGTTCGGCAATACCGGCATAATACAAAGCTAAAGATATACAGGAAAAAATAGTACCGCCGACAACTGCACTTGGTAAACAGTATTTCTTGAGAATTGGAAATTTTAGCCTGATATAATCACCAAAATAAATTGCTAAAACCGAGAGAGCTAACGTTTCAAACATACCTAACTTAAGTACGCCCATAATAAAACGCCTCCTTTTAGAATAATTGACTTTTGCCTATTCTAGTTACTAAGTTTTAGCATTTAACTTGGTTTAATAAAATCATCAGTAAGCATGGCAAACCGTCTTAAATTAGATACGCCATTTTTTTGTAAAATCCTTTCGACTTATTGGAGTTAAATGATAATTTATAAAAATAAATATAAAAGGAGAGTTAATTTGTGTTTTATTCATTAGTTTTTCATATTTTTGCAAAAATATGAATTTTTGTTTTGGGTTTTAGAGCTAATATGGTACAAAGGGGACAGTCCCCTTTGTACCAAAAAAAGACGGTTCCCCATTAAAAGAGGAACCGTCTTTTGGCTTTCTATTCTACACTGGGGGCTGCATATTTTTCTTCCGTCTTCGATACTATGATAGTACCGGTTAAATCACCCAAGCAGTTGTTTGTGGTAGTGCCCATATCGAACAAGTGATAAAATGCTGCGATAACGCCGACGATTTCAATAGGCAGACCAACGGCTTGAACAACAACCATCAGTTTGACGATGCCACTGCCTGGTATACCGCCGCCGCCCATGGACATAATAGTGGAAACGAAGATTATATTGATCAATTGTGCCAAGGTCATATCCTGTCCAATCATTTGGCTGATAAAGGAAATAACACAAGCATATAGTAAAACAGAACCGTCCGAATTCATTTGCGAACCTAAAGGAATAGTAAAACCGGAAATTCTATCAGGCACATTGTACTTTTCTTTAGCGACCTTGATATTGACTGGAATAGAAGCGATGGAGCTGCAGGTCGAGATGGTATAGATCCAAAGCTCGGCACTGTCTTTGATAAATTTAAAAGGATTGATTCTGGCGAAAACCAATAGGAAAGAGCCATATACAAAAATTACATGTGTAAGGCAGGCGAGATAATAAGTTCCTAATAAAACCGCCATACTGGTGAAAATGCTGGTACCATATTTACCAAAGCAGTTGGCCATCAGGAAGAATACGCCGATAGGAGACGCAGCCATTACCATACCGATGAGGGAGAATACCATAGAGCTGGCACTATTGAAGAACTTGACCATGGTCTGCTTATGTTCTTCATTCTTCATCCTTAAGATGGCAATGCCGATAAAGATAGCAATAATAAGGGTTTGGATAATATTACCGTTGGCAAAGGTCTTAACCATGTTTGTTGAAAACAAGCCTTTGACAAATCCTGCCAGGGTAATGCTGGCTGTGCCGGTAATCTTTTGGGAGGCCATACCCGTGAAATTAGCAAAATGACCCGGTTGGAGCAGATTGGCTATGAATAATCCGACAACACAGGCCAAAATAGTGGAGATAACATAATAGGCAATGATACGTGTGCTGATGCGTTTCAAGGCTTGCGAACTGTTCTGGGAAATGATGCCTGTTACAATCGTACAAATGACCATGGGAACGACGATCATCTTAATGCAGTTCAACCAGACATCACCGATAAAAGTGAATTGAGTGATTGGTTTACCGACAAGTAAACCGGCTAAAGTTCCCAAAATCATGGCGATAAAAATTTGCGTAGCCAAAGACATTTTTTTACCTCTGATAGTCATTGCGTGCCCTCCTTATTAAAAAATATAATTTTGAGATTATAATTCCTTATCAAGTTTTTTAATAATATTCGCTGCCTCTCTGGCCTCGTCCGCGGTAATGGCATTATAAAAGACTAAACGGACTGATGTTTTAAGAATAGGTCTGATCAAAAGCCCCTGTTCTTTGGCTTTAGCGCAGAAAGCAACCGGTGTTATTCCCGCCTCTGACAAATCAAGCATTACGATGTTGGTCTGGACGCTTGCCTGCACTTTTATTTTCTTCAGGTTTGTTAGTAAAGAGACACAAAGGGCAGCATTGGCATTGTCTTCAGCTAATCTCTCAATATTATGCTCTAAGGCATAAATAGCCGGCGCTGCAGCGATACCGCCTTGACGTAATGCTCCACCTAGAAGCTTACGGTTTTCCTTTGCCTTGTCAATAAAAGCCTTGGGGCCGCACAGCAGGGAGCCGACAGGAGCGCCTAATCCCTTAGATACGCAGAACATTACGGAATCAACATATTTGCAGATCTCTTTAGCAGAGACCTTCAGATAAGCGGCGGCATTAAAGAGTCTGGCGCCGTCCATATGAATCGGGACCTGGTATTTGTCTGCCAGCTTTCTGATGGCGGCTAGGCGGTCTAGAGTGACGCAAGTGCCGCCTGTAAAATTATGGCTGTTTTCCAGACATAACAAGCTGACACGATTATTCTTCAGTTTATCCTCTAAATCTGCCAAATCGGGCATAAAGCCGGCATCAAATTTGTAGAAGAGAGGCTGCATTTGGCCAAAGCGGCTGTCAAAGGCCGTCTTTTCGCTGCCGTAAAGGTGTTGGAGTTCATCAACGAGAACAAGATCGTGAGGACGGCAATAAGTGAATAATGCTGCCTGGTTGCCCAAGGTACCGGAACAGCAAAATAAGCCTGCTTCTTTGCCTGTGAGTGCTGCCGCCATATCTTCTAATTTGTTGATGGTCTTGTCTTCGCCGCGCCCGTTGGCATCTAACCGCCCGTCATCACCAAGTTCGGCAGTAAAAATGGTCGCCAGCATTGGTTGAGTAGGCAGTGTCAAAGTATCGCTTCTTAAATCAATGATTTTCATGTTAAGCCTCCCTGATAATAGCAATATACATTTGCGAGACTGTAATTTGCTATAAGTGTTTACCTGTGTCTATTTGAAATAAAATTCTGTACATTTTTATTTAATAATACCCTTGACATATAGTCAAATATAAATGTATAAATATAAACATAGATACAAATCTATAATGATGAGCGGAGGATTACGTATGTTTAGAAATATGGAGTATATTTTGTGCGTATATAAGGAACGCAGCTTTAGCAAAGCAGCGGAAAAACTGCGTATCTCCCAGCCATCCCTCAGCGCTACGGTAAAAAAGATAGAAGAAAAGGCTGGAGCCCCAATCTTCGACCGTAAAACCACACCGGTTTCGCTGACTGCATTTGGCGTGGAATATATACGAGGCGCGGAACAGATCTGCGGAATTCAGGAACGCATCCAGAATATTGCTTACGAGCTGGATACTTTGCAAAGCGGGGATTTATCGATTGGCGGCAGCAATTTGAGCATAGCGAATATTGTTCCCAAGGTAATCTGTGATTTCAAAAAAGCTTATCCTCATATTAATCTGCGGATTTTGGAAACAAGTACCCTGCAATCAAAGCATTTACTTGATTCAGGGGAGATAGATCTGATCATTACCAATCGTCCTTTGAATACCGACGAGTACAAAAGGATCTTCTTTTACCATGAGTATCTGCTGCTAGCGGTGCCCAGAGACTTCGCTGTCAATCAGTCGTTGCAGGCCAAACAGCTGACAGCAGGTGATTTTGAACGCGGGCTGGACAAGGTAGCTGCTGACAAATGCGTGTCTCCAACCGAATTTGCTGATGTGCCGTTAATCTTGCTGCATAAGGATAATTATTTGCGCTTGTGCACCGATATGTTGTTTGAGGAAGAGCAACTTTTGCCGAATATTATACTGGAGGCAGAACAATCGGCCATCTCATATAATTTTGCGAAGTATGGTTTGGGAGCGACTATCTTAAGCAATACCCTGATTGATGACGCGCATAACGACAGTAGTCTTATTTTTTACAAAATTGCCGGTAAGTACGCTCTACGCGATAAATTCATCTGCTATCGGAAAAAAGGCGGCAGTACTATCGCCATGCAAAGGTTTATTGAAACCGCTGCCAGAAATACTGAAGAAGACAAGGAAGTGTTTGAATAGAAACACGCACGGAAAAATTCCGTGCGTGTTCTTTATGTTGATATTTGATTGTACCAATGAATAATCTTGCTGGCTGCATTATTTCTTGTCCAGACATGTTAATACCCTCAGTCATAGTTTGTTATTCTACAACTGAGGGTATTTATTAACGCCGTTTTTCTGCTAATTTACAAAGAACCTGACCATGTAGCTTTTTACATTAGCTCGTGTGGCAGGAGTCATAGTTTCGTAAAAACAGTCTCTCTTACTTTCTAAAGGTTGGAGCATCAAAGTATCTGCCCATACTTCTGTTTCCTCATTATTACCGTTCACGAAAAAAAAGTAATAGGTAACCTTTAACTTTTTCTTGGTATTATTAGTGAATGTTGCTCCTGCTTGGTAATAGAAATTACCGTCTTGAGTTTCAAAATCATAAAAAAACAAGTCCGTGCAGGTTACATCATTTGATTTCTTATTGGCAGCCTGGGCAAGAGGCGGGGCTTGTATCAAAAACAAACAGACCAAACATAATAAAACAGCGGTTAGTCTAGTAATGCCTCGGTTTTTCATCAAAGAGCCTCCTTCAGTGAGCTAAGTCGGAATCGGATAATTATTGGACGGAATTAACGAAATCTACCAGATGCTGAACAGACACCGCTTTTTGTTCTCTTGCCAATTCATTTCCTGAGGAATCGAGAATCAGCATATCCATCTGTGAATTTTCGTCAATGTTATATTTGCTTTTAAGAGTTTGGTCGGCTGTATGTTGCGTATAATAGACCAAAATATATTTGTCCTTGACGGCATTTTTGAATTCCGGCTGTTCGACATAGTAGGTCGCAGCATAACCTTGTGTCATCCCATATTGACCGTGTAAATAGAGCGCGTAAAATAGAATGATTTTTTTGTTTTGCTGCTGGGCAAGCTGCAAACCGTTGTCAATATTACCCAACCAACCGTCATCGGTAGGCATGGTTTTTATTATCGGTATTTTTGACTGCGTTGATTGGTTTGCCGCCGGTTTATTAATGCTTGCACGAGCTTCAGCCGCAGGACCGAAAAAAATAGGGGTTAACAAAGCAAAAGATAAGAGAAAAACAAAAATCTTTTTCATGGATACATCTCCTTTTTATCAAAGTAATATCCGCGGCAGATGTTATTTTGATACTCTTATTCTATAATTTTTATTATATGCTTCGGCAATAATCTTTACAAGATGGCAGAGATATGGCGTGAGGTTACCTGGCAAGTCAATATTTCTAAGCTCCGAAAGGCACAAGCCAATTATGAAGATACGGTATTGCAAACATTTGAACTTAGGGCAGCCTGCTCAGTTTATTATCGGCAAAAATGTAACGAATTGACGAATAATTAAAATAGAAATATTGCCGATAAAATTTGCTAAAAATAGTCTATTAATGGCTAAACATTGCATCGGTGAGACTGAACGAAAACAAGGAATGTGCTATAATAAGAAAAGTCACAGAAACAGTTGATATAATTTTCTAGTTGGTAAAATATGAGCGCCATAGATAGCTTTCAGGCAAATGGCTGAGAGTTATTTATGGTGCTTTTTTGACTGCTATTGGTGTTATAAGATATCTCCACTTCGGTCGAGATGACAAATACGAGAAATGACAGAGACAATGTACTATACACCCTGTCATTTCGAGCGCAGAGCAGATACCTCTATCTATTCTGTCATTTCGAGCGAAGCGCAGCGAGTCGAGAAATCTTGGGTTTTAAAAAATGGCAAATAAGGGCCTTTCCTAACAACGAAGTTTCGCAAGCTAATAAGGAAGTAAAGGATGATAACAATTAATGATCATTAACAAAGCTATTCTTCATATATTGGATTTTAATTCAGGTATGTGCATTATCTCGCAAAAAGAATTGAATTTCGCAGACATTACTATCAACGAGTACATCGAAAAACATCTGGAACATATAAGATCAGACCTTAACCAGAAATCAGGAGCTTTTTCTTCAAGCAGTTCTTTTTTCGTACAGCTAGATAAATATTTAGCGCAGCAATCTAGTTTCATTGAAATCTCTGCATTAATTGGCAATACCTTGTATGAACAGATTGCGCAATCAGAGCAGCCTGTGCCGACGGATTTATTGGTGGTAGATTTCTCCGATAACGGCGTCAGGTATTTTGCTTTATTATTATTAACAAGTAAAATGGCCTACACACATCAAGTATTAACCAGTGACGGCAGTATCCATAATGAAATCATCAAGCACCATGCGATCCTTCCTAATACAACACAAAAAGTCGATTCTTATGCGCTTATTGCCTGTGATAAATTTGCTATTGGTTTTGTTGATAAAAAGAGGATAATTAACGGACAGGAAACATACTTG
>JBFWIF010000072.1:0-13512 GCA_050256135.1 Acidaminococcaceae bacterium
ACATTCGTTTTTGGTTTTGTTCAGTTTTCAAGGTTCATGCTCGCCGTTCTGCGGCGACTTGACTATAATATCACTTAGCGTCGATGCTGTCAACACTTTTCTCGAAAAACTTTTTGAGGTCTTTCGTCTGATACCAGCTCTCAATTGGAGCTCTTATATAGTATCACTTGTAACGCTAGATTGCAAGCCCTCTTTGGCTAACTTTTTCAATAATATTTAAAGAAACACTAGGATGCGTTGCAATAATTAATGGCATAGAGACATGCTTTATAGGCTATATTTCTTTTACGTTATTTCGAATTTTTTTAATGCTTTTCCATTTAAATAATTGCATAAGCGTCCTTGATAAACATCACGTTCTTCAAGCATTCTCTCAATTTTACTTCTAATATCCCACCAATTTTCTCCCCAATTGCTGAATTCTGTATGAGAGGCTGGTGCTCTGCCTATTAAGCGCTGTACAACAATATCCTTATCAAGATATTCTAAAAATAAAATAACTCGTTCGATATATTCATCCAAACTAAACAGTTCTAACTTGCCTGCAAGATAGTCATCAGCCATTGATGTTCCTTTTATTATGTATAAAGCATGTATTTTAGCTTCGGTCGTCTTCATGGCAGACAGAATTTTCGCAGTTTCAATAACATCCAATCTATCACTATTGGGTAAATTTAGTATCACATGCGTGCAGCTTTCAAGTCCGAGTTTGTTAATTCTTTGCATAGCATCAAGATATTCAGCCAAGGAATGGCCTCTGCGTATTTCTTCAAGAGTATGATAGTTAGCAGTTTGCAGTCCTAACTCGATACTAATATCAACCTTTGTTTTATCTCTAATGTCTACTAGTTTTTCCAAATAATTATCACTTATGCAATCAGGCCGCGTTGCTAAAGCAATTCTAACAATATCTTCATTACAAGCCTCAAACAGGTATTTTTCTAAAGTTTCTAGCGACAAATAAGTATTTGAATAGTTTTGAAAATAAGCTATAAACTTTTTAGCTTTATATTTATCTATAATATGCCCTTTATGCATAGCGATTTGTTCCGTGACACTCACGCTTTCAGGAACATGCTGGTAGCCCGCCCCTATATCTCCACAAAAGCTGCAGCCAGTAAATCCGCATGTCCCGTCACGGTTCGGACAAGTTACAGGGATACTTATCGGCAGCTTATATACTTTTACCCCATATTTTTTTTTGAGAAAATCCGAATAATTATTATATCTGTTTGTCATAGAAATCTTTGCCTTCTATCTCTAGATAATACACTTCCGAACCAGTAAAATCCGCCAGTACAACAAAATCTGAATCAAAACCCCTATCCGGATGCCAGTTAAATCGTTCGATAGGCAGATACTTGCGCACTTTGCGCCATGTTGAGAACTCATATAAAGGCAAATATTTTTTAATGATATTTTCATTTCGCCAAAACTCTAATACCTTTTCTTTAATTTCTTCACTCTGCCACTTAAAATTGCTTGGTTGCCAGCCAGGTTGTTTTAAAAATACATCAAACCGTAAGATTTCAGTTAAGATATTTGCTTGTTCTGGGAATTTTTCCTCACAGAACAATTTCAATAATAAGGTCACATTCCTGATATTATGACCTTCCGGATACAGTCCTTTGCTATCCCACCAAATACTCAGTTCCTCATAAAAAGCATATGCATCAGCATCATAATATTCATTTATTATATTTTCCAGAAAATAATTAAATTTGCCCGTATTATAAGTATGTTCAAAAACATCCTCTAAAACTTTTAAAAAACGCATTTCTGTATAAGAAACATACTTTGTTTGCAAAACCTCATAAGGAACATCATCCATATAAACAATTCCATGCTCTTCGGCTTGTTTCGACATCAAAGAACCTTTTAAGATTTTCAGAAAACCTAGTTGCAACATCTGAGGCTGCAAGGCATAAACATCATTAAAAGATTTTTTAAAACTGCTTATGTCTTCATATGGCAGTCCAGCAATAATATCAAGATGCAAATGTATATTACCAAATGTTAGAATTTTTCTAACGTTGTTTACCAGAGCTTGCCAATCATCTGCTCTTCCTATCGTCTTTAAAGTATCCTTATTGGTTGTTTGAACTCCAATCTCAAACTGGAACCTTCCTTTTGGTACTGTCCTAAGAAATTCCAGGACATTTTCTGAAAGCAGATCAGCCTTTATTTCAAAATGAAAAAGGGTTTTAGTCTCTTTATCAGCAAGATGCTGCATTATCGGTAAAAAATAATCTTCTCCCAAATTATAGGTACGATCCACAAACTTGACCAAAGGAACTTCTGCCTCAATAAATTTATCCAATTCTCTTATGACCTTAGCAAGAGGCTTCCTTCTTACATAATGCGAAATTCCCGACAAACAATAAGAACAACTAAAAGGGCAGCCTCGCGTTGATTCATAATATACAATTTTATGAAGTTCCTTGAAAGCCTCCATATCATCATATGGAAAAGGCAAAATAGATAAGTCTGATACTACGGCTAGGTTACCGGCGTTTTGAGCACATCCATCCCCATCAATCCAAGCAACACTTTTAGACATAATTCTCCGTCTATTTTTCAAATCATCCAAAAGTGAAGCAAAAACTTCTTCTCCCTCACCTTGCACAATAAAATCTGCATTCGGACACTCGGCAAAAGCCTCAACAGTAGTAAATGATACTTCAGGTCCTCCAAGTATAATGATACTCTCAGGCATAACCTTGCGTACTAAACTAACTAAGGAATAGACGTAGTTTTTATTCCAAATATGAACATCCAGACCAATAATATCCGGTTCGTAAGAACTAATTTCAGCTAAAGAAGCAAGCAGTGGCGTTTGTATGGTCTGCTCGCAAAAATCTACGTCAAATCCTTTTTGCTTGCAGTAATAGCTTATTGATCTGATTCCTAAAGATGAGTGTATATATTTACTGTTAACAGCAACTAATAGTGTCTTCATTGTCCTATCCTTTCAAAATTAAAAACTCCTCTGTGCTATAATAATATTATTGTCCAGTAATTTTTGCAAGGAGTGATAAGAATATGACAATTACACACACAGTGCCTGAACACGGCAGCGCAGTATTAAGACACAATATACCACAAACATCCAAGTGGCATATAGAAGATATTTTTACAACAATTTCCGAATGGGAAGAAAGTTGTAAAACATTAAAACTAAGATTAAAAGATTTAGTAACTTATCAAGGCAGGCTTCATGAAAGCGAACAGCTTTTGAATTGTCTCGCTTTGCGTGATACATTATCACAAAGTATTGAAAAAATATACGCCTATACGCGTCTGCAAAGAGATACTGATAATGCAAATCAAGACTTCCAAGAATTAGTAGGTATTGCGGAAAATATTACTGCAGATTACTATAACGCAATATCTTTTATCGAACCAGAAATTTTGACACAAAAGAACCTATCATTTGACAATCTTGAAAAAACTAATCCAAAGTTCAGACAATATAAACACTATCTTGAAGATTTGCTTCGTAAAGCCCCACATGTTTTGCCTACACGAGAAGAAGAAATTCTCTCCAAAAGCAGATTGTCAACAAGTGCAGCTGAAAACATCTTTAGAATTCTGACTGGTGCCGATATCAGCTTTTCCTCTGTAAGCGACAGTAAAGGCGATACTCATGCCGTCAGCGAAGGCAGCTATCTTTTAAACATGACTTCCCGCGACAGAACTTTACGTGAAAATACTTTTAAATCACTGATGGGTACTTATAGACAATATCGCAATACTTTAGCCGCTTCACTTGCCGGCAACTGTCGAAGTGCTAATTTTTATGCAACAATCCACAATTATCAGGATACCTTATCAGCAAGCCTGGCCGAAGACAATATTCCCGTAAGCTTATATGACAATTTAATCAATACCATTCACACCAACTTAGATCCTTTGCACGACTATATAGCATTAAAAAAGGATATTCTTTCCCTTAGCGAATTCCATGCTTTTGATTTATATGTTTCCTTAGCGAAAGAAGATGCTGATACTTTCTCTTATACCTATCCTGAAGCCTGTAAAATCGTGCAAACTGCTCTTGCCCCTCTTGGTGACTCCTATTGCGAAAAATTGTCAGAAGGCTTTTCCTCAGGTTGGATTGACGTATATGAAAATAAGGGTAAACGTTCAGGAGCTTATTCTTGGGGCATTTATGGCGTGCACCCATTCGTGCTTTTAAATTATCAACCTCGCTATAATAGTGTTTCTACTATAGCTCATGAAATGGGCCATGCTATGCATAGCTACCTAAGCAGTCAAAATCAGACCTATATTAATTCTGATTATTCCATCTTCTGTGCAGAAGTTGCTTCAACAACTAATGAAATACTACTCTTGGAGCATATGCTGGGAAAAGCTGATAAAAACCAAAAAATCTATCTCCTTAACCAATTTTTAGAAGCAGTTCGTACAACTGTATATCGACAAGTACAATTTGCGGAGTTTGAAAAAAGTATCCATGAAGAAATCAGTGCAGGTAAAACCCTTGTTGCCAAGAATCTCGAAGAACTATGGCTTGCCCTGAACAAAAAATACTATGGCGAATCACTTACTTTAGATCAGGAACTCAGTGCAGAATGGTCGCGCATTCCCCACTTTTATACACCCTTCTACGTTTACAAATACGCTACAGGTTATTCAGCCGCTACAACCTTTGCTGATTTAATTCTCCAAAATCAACCCGGAGCCAAAGAAAAATATTTGCAATTTTTAAGTTCAGGCGGCAGCGATTATTCACTAGCTTTGCTGCAAAAAGCTGGCGTAGACTTAAATACGCCAATGCCTATAGAATATACGTTAAGAAAATTTAAAGAAAAACTAGCTGAACTTAAAGTTCTTTTACGCTAGAAGCGTCAAAAAGGGGAGTAAATAACCAGCTCGGTTATTTACTCCCCTTTAATTATTTTATAATTTTAAAATTTTTAGAACAGTTTCTTTCATCTTACTCTTTTCGATTTTCTCTTTATGCAGAATAGGCTTTTGCTCTAACTCAGCAAGTGGCTTTGGTACTACTGTGTCACTAACCTCTGACAAAAGATGCAATGCATTAAAAGGATCCATCTCTTTAACCAAGGTATCCGGTTTAATTGCCTCTAAAACAGAAACATTAAACTTGTAAGGACTAGCTGTTGACAAAACAACGCAATATTTTTCATCTGAAGAAAGCATTCTATACTTTTCACATGCCCTCCAAGCCACTGCCGTATGTGGATCAAGTAAGTAGTGCTTGTCTCTGAAAACATTGCAAATTGTCTCTTTTGTTTCAATCTCATCCACCCAAGTACCAAAGAAACTTTTCTGAATTTTTGCGAGCACCTTACCGCCAACATCATAAAAACCTGCGTCTTTGAGTTCTCTCATCCAGTTGGCAACTTTACCAGCATCTTCCTCTGTAATTTGATAAAGAAGACGCTCAAGATTGCTTGATATCAAAATATCCATAGATGGAGATATTGTTTTGTGGAATTCACGCCGCCTATCATATTTACCAGAATTCAAGAAGACCGACAAAACATTATTAGTATTGGAAGCGCAAATCAAACGGCTAATTGGTAAACCCATGCATTTAGCATAATAACCTGCCAGAATGTCACCAAAATTGCCTGTCGGAACAGAAAAATTAATTTCCTCACCAGCAACAATGTGACCTGCCTTAACAGCATCTGCGTAAGCACTGAAATAATAAACTATCTGCGGTGCTAAACGACCCCAATTGATAGAATTTGCGGAAGAAAAAACATAACCTTTTTCTTTCAACTTTTCCATCAGATTTTCATCAGAAAAGATTTCCTTTACCCCAGACTGAGCGTCATCAAAATTGCCTTGTACAGCAATGACATTAACGTTGCTGCCATTTTGCGTAATCATTTGGCGTTTCTGGACATCGCTTACGCCATCATCAGGATAAAAAACTATTATTTGTGTCCCTTTAACATCAGCAAAACCTTCCAGAGCCGCTTTGCCAGTATCTCCAGATGTAGCAACCAATATAACTATATTGTTTTGCTCACCGGTTTTTTCGATAGCCTTCAGCAAAAGATGAGGCAATAATTGTAATGCCATATCTTTAAAAGCTGATGTAGGGCCATGCCACAATTCAAGCACACCAATTTTGTCTTTAACCTGTTTTAAAGGAGCAGCAAAACCGCCAAATCTCTCTTCTGAATATGCGGCAGAAGTACAAGTTAAAAGTTCCTCTTCAGTATAATCCGTTAAAAAGAAAGATAGAATTTTAGCTGCGCGCTCAGCGTAAGGCAATTCGCTCATTGCAACGATTTCATCCAACGTAAGTGTTGCAAATTTTTGTGGCACAAACAAACCACCGTCATCAGCCAAGCCACGTGTGATAGCATGTGCAGAACAAACCATATCAGTTTGACCACGAGTACTTGTATATAACATTGCCTACATACCTACTTTCTAATCATGTTAATAGCATTTCTATAATAGCATATCACTCTTAAGACTGCAATAAATTAGAAACACTAACTATTATGCATAGTTAAATCTGCAATCTTTGCTTTTGTTGCTGATTGAAGAGCAGCTGGTGCAAGAATTATCTGTAATCCCCTCTGCCCTGCGCTTATAGAAATTTCCGTCCAATTGCTTGCCGTTGCGTCCAAAAATACAGGGTAAGCCTTTTTTGCGCCCAACGGAGAAACACCGCCACGTATATAACCAGTAAGTGGCAATACATCTTTGAGGGCAACAAGTTCAGCACGCTTATTACCGCTTATTTTCGCCAAAGCTTTTAAATCCAGCTCATGATCCCCAGGTATGCATGCAAAAATTACACCAGTTTTATCTCCAAGCACGCACAAGGTTTTAAAAACTTGCGAGCAAGGCATCCCGACAGAGTTTGCAACATGAACGGCATCCAGATTATTTTCATCCACTTCATATTCCAATAATCTATAGTTAATTTTCATATTATCTAAAATACGTGATGCATTCGTTTTTTTGATTTTCATAGGCCACCTCTTATTCTAGAAACAAATCTAATAGTAATACACAAAGTATTTTGGTATAATAGTTATCATATCATTTTAAGCGGGCCGGTAAAAGTAAATGTTTTAGATTTTCCTTATTGTTCATCATAACAGTGAAAAATATAGCATTTAGATGGCTGCCACAAAATTATTATATATATAAAGAGGTGTCAAGAAAACATGACCGTAAGGTTTGCATGCGCTCAGATTGAAGTTATACCTGGAAGGCCAGATATTAATTTTGCTACAATAATTGGCGCAATTGAAAAAGCTAAATCAGAAAACATAGATATTCTCGTATTGCCTGAATTGGCAGTACCAGGTTATTTTTTGGGTGATTTATGGGAACAGCCTGCTTTTCTTGACGACTGCAGAGAATATGGCAACCAAATTATAGCTGCCACCGATAATATTTGCGTAGTATTTGGGAATATTGCACTAGACGAAAATAAGCATAATGAGGATGGCCGCATACGTAAATATAATGCAGCCTTTATAGCTCAAGACGGCAAGTTACTTAAGGGTGCCTTGCCATATCCGTTTATTGTTAAAGCCTCTTTACCAAATTACAGAGAATTTGATGACAGCAGATACTTCCACAGCTTACGGAAATTACAAGAAGAATTATCTATTCCTATCGAAGAATTAGTAAAACCAATTAACATATCTATTCGCAACCAAAGCTTTAACCTTGGCATAATGCTCTGTGAAGATGGCTGGACTACTAATTATTTGATCAATATACCAGAGCTCTTAGCTAAAAACGGTGCAGATATTCTCTGTAATATATCATGTTCCCCATTTTCACTGCAAAAAAATCCAAAGAGACACCAGATTTTCGGTGGTCAGGCAAAAGAATATCATTTGCCTTTACTTTATTGCAATAATGTTGGTGTCCAAAATAATGGTAAAAATATTTTCACTTTTGACGGTTGCAGCTGTGCCTATCAAAATGATGGCAAATTATTATCCGATTCCCCTGCCTATGAAGAACATTTTCTTAAAACTAGTTTTAACCCCGAAAATAAGCTTTTTACTTCTGAGAACAATATTCACAACCATTATAGCGAAATAGCCGAAATATATAATGCTATCAGTTATGGCACAAGAAAATTTTTAAACCAAATCAACATTAAAAAAATGACCATTGGCGTTTCAGGTGGTATTGATTCGGCATTAACTGCTGCCTTTTATGTAAATTTACTCGGTCCTGAAAATGTACTGTTGGTTAATATGCCATCAAGATATAATTCACCACTTACCAAGAATTTGGCCTTGATGATTGCTCAAGCACTAAAATGTAATTATTGCATTATTCCTATTCAGGAAAGCGTTGATCACACAAATGAACAGTTGACACAAGCACAAATACATAATTATGCTACAAACACTACCTTTTCATTAGAACTCTCAACACTTGCGCGCGAAAATATTCAAGCACGTGATCGAACGCGCATATTGGCAGCTATAGCCTCTGTCTTTGGCGGCGGTTTCTCCTGCAACTCCAATAAAGCAGAAATTACCGTTGGTTATGCAACTTTCTATGGCGATTTGACAGGTGTTTTAGCAATGATTGGAGACTTATGGAAAAATCAAGTCTATGAACTTGCTCATTATCTTAATGACAAAATTTTTGAAAGAAAAGTAATACCTGATGACGTTTTTACAATTTCTCCAAGTGCCGAACTCTCAGCTGAGCAAACTGTTGGTGTCGGTGGCGATCCTATGGTATATGACTACCACGATTACTTATTCAGAGCATTCATTGAAAGATGGGATAAGGCTTCTCCTCGAGATATACTCTACTGGTATAAGGAAAAAACTTTAGAAGAGGTCATTGGTTGCCAAAAGGGAATTGTTGCAAAAATTTTCCCTACTAACAAATCTTTCATAGATGACCTAGAGCGCTGGTGGAAACTTTTCAGTGGTTTTGCCGTGGCAAAAAGAATTCAGGCTCCTCCAATCATAAGCTTAAGCCGACGTGCCTATGGGTATGACCACCGTGAAGCACAGCTTTCACCATATTTCTCGATTGAATATTATAGGTTAAAAGATGAACTACTAAAAGACTAATTATAAAAATATCCTTGCCCTTTGAGCGGGCAAGGATATTTTTATAACGTATATTTTATATTTAAACATAATATAAGTATATTTATGATTTTCACGCATAAAGCCGTTGTTTTTTTATATTTATAATGTTATTCTTTTATCTATGCAAATTACTTTTCTAGAGACTATTAAACGAAAGTTTTTCAAAAAACAATAAATATTTATATATTAAAGGAGTTACTTAAGTAATTATGAAAAGACGTGATTTGATACTTGCTTTATTAGTTGTCATGGTTTGGGGAGCAAACTTTACTGTCATAAAATTAGGTCTTGTTGGCCTGCCGCCTATGCTGTTAGTTACATTACGTTATATTTTTGCCGCCTTGCCCGCAATATTTTTTGTTAAACGTCCGGATATCGGCTGGAAATATATTTTTGCTTATGGTATGGCTGTCGGAGTTGGTCAATTTTCCTGTTTATTTTACGCGATGAATATAGGCATGCCGGCCGGTACTTCATCTGTCATTTTGCAATCGCAAGTATTCTTTACACTTATCTTTGCAGCTGTTTTGCTCAAGGAACCTTTTAGACTGTTCCATGCCTTAGGACTTGCAATAGCGGCTATTGGTCTTTTTCTTATTAGCGGCAGCATTCAAGATAGCCAAATGTCTTCCATCCCACTCGGAGCATTATTTTTAACACTTTTAGCTGCAGCTTTTTGGGGTATTTCCAACATAATAGTAAGGTTTGCATCGAAACAAGCAGCTACTCATGGCAAGACCATTGATATGTTTGCTTTAGTCGTTTGGTCAAGCCTTGTACCACCTGTACCACTCTTTATTTTTGCTCTGATTAACGATACGCCGGAGCAACTCTTAAACATAGTTCTTAGTTTGAGCAGTCAATCAATCTTTGCCGTTCTTTATCTATCGTTCCTCGCTACCCTATTCGGTTTTGGACTCTGGAGTCTTTTACTTTCAAAATATCCAGCCGGAAAAGTTGCACCACTATCGCTTTTAGTTCCAATTACAGGCCTCATTACAGCACAAGTCATCTTAGGCGAGCATCTTTTGTCAATACAATGGTTAGGGTGCAGCATAATAATTTTGGGGCTATTAATTTCTAATTTTGGTAATTCACTAATTCAATTCTTTTTCAAAATAAGCAAAATTTAATAATTTCAGCATTTGCATGTAGGTTTGATGTTTACTCACAGATAGTAGTATAATAATTACAAGTAGACTGCTTTAATTAACAGACAAATCATTTTGTTTGTTGTTATAAATTTAAAGGAAAAGGAAGTGTTTGACATGAAAGCTACCATTAGGCTAAAAGCTGGCGGTGATCCTCTTGTAGTAAATGATATTACTGTAATAAAAGAAGTTACCACAGACGAGACCAGAGATATTGAGTATTTCACTCGTTTTGCTATTTTCGATTACATGTACATATTTATTGGTAGCGACATTGTCAGCGTTCGCGGAGAAGATATTTTGTCAGTGAAATTTTCCGATTAATCAATAATGTATTACTGTATATTAATTTATTTAGCCGCCTGATATTTAACTCAGGCGGCTTTTCTATCGTTTGCACCATAAAAACCGTGCAGCTAAATTAATTATTAATATAGCTTTTTGCAGCATTCTTCTATTTTTCAAAATGAGATGGCTGTGGAAACAGTTCTTCTAAAAAAAGTCTGTTTTTTCTCTTATCCTCAATCGATGATGTTCTATTAGCATTTATACAAAAAAGTTTTGGATGAAAACGTCTAATTTCTTTTTTGGTTTTTTTATTTTCAGACCCGCAATAATCATCAAATTTTACTTTAGTTAGCGGCCAAAGATGTTTGCTTAACGATGATGGTTTGCCAATTAGTTCCATTGTGGCATTACCGCTGTAAACTGCATCTAAGTTAAAAATAATGCGTTGAATGTTTCTGGTGCTACGGAATCTTTCATTGTTAGCTTCAAAATCACTTTGATACCGTTCCAATGTTGTTAGAAAACTTTTCTTTGTATAGGCATCTACATTGTGATGCGGCTTATAAAAGTTTTGTTGGCCATATTTTCTATATAACAATTTCCAACTATTAAGACATGATTTTTGAAAAATATCCCTTCCATTATATGCATTAAAAAACATTGCATCATTTTTAATGAAATGTTGCTTCTCATTAAATTTTACTCTTACAATAGGTTGATTATTATCAAAAAAATATTCTGGTCCTACTGGGCTGCCGAAGAACATGTCATCATTACTATACAAAAAATGTTCTTGTAAATTAGGAATAAAAACCATATAACGCTCAATTACCGTTGAATTAAAACATGGAATTAACTTATGCGGCATGATTTGTGAATGATCGATTACAGTGATTTTCTTATTTTCCAAATTAAGCCATCTAGGAATTTGTCTATCAGTTATGATATAGATATGGTTAATCCATGGTGCATATCGTTCTAATGAGCGCAATGCATATCGTAGTTCTTCGTTATCAAAGAAACGTTGGTTACCTGCTGCTTCATTATAATCCTCTTTTTT
This sequence comes from Acidaminococcaceae bacterium, assembly GCA_050256135.1. GTDB lineage: Bacteria > Bacillota > Negativicutes > Acidaminococcales > Acidaminococcaceae > RZYP01. The sequence goes on from JBFWIF010000072.1 coordinate 11,601, forward strand.
ATTTATAAAATATTCTTTCGCATATCTCATTTTGCGTGCTTTAAAAAGAATATCTTCTCCATCACACCACGAATACACCATATCAATAGGAAAATCTACATCTACATTTTTGTAAAGTTTACTCATCATAAATATCTAACCCCTCGATAAAAACATCCATCAGAACAATGACTTGAAAATGTTTGCAAAAATCGACATTGTATTTATTTTATCACAATTATTTATAATTTCAAAATATTGTGTAATTCTAAGAATCCTTTTATCCCTTTGAGATAGTACGTAGTTCTATTGCTTCAGCAAGATGAACAGTATCTATCACTTCACTACCATCTAAATCCGCGATTGTTTGTGCAACCTTAATTATCCTGTCATGACTGCGAGCACTTAACCCGAGAGCAAGAAAGGCTTTTTGCAAGAGCTGCTCCGCCTGTACAGTCATATGGCACTTTCTTTTGATTTCACGTCTGCTCATTTCTGCGTTGCAGTGCAACCCCGTTCCCTGCAGCCTTTCCAATTGCAACTCTCTTGCAGAAATTACTCTTTTACGTATATCAGCTGAGCACTCAGCACGATTATCTGCTTTCATTTCTTTATACTCAAGTCGTGGCACGTGTATTTGTATATCTATTCTGTCTAGCAATGGACCGGAAATCTTTTTATGATAGCGCTCTATATCGCCGATGCGGCAGCTACATTCATGAACGCCATCTGTTTCTCCGAAAAAGCCACAAGGACAGGGGTTCTCGGCAGACACCAGTATGAACGTTGCCGGGAAAGTCAGTGTCGCTTGTACGCGACTAATGGTAACAAAGCCATCTTCCAGTGGTTGTCTTAATACTTCCAGCGCCATACGTGAGAACTCGGGCAATTCATCCAGAAACAAAACGCCGTTATGACTTAAGGTAACTTCTCCAGGCTTTGGGATACTGCCTCCGCCGATAAGAGCACTATGTGAAATCGTATGATGTGGACAGCGAAATGGTCTTTCCAATATTAACCCTTGTTTTCTGTTCAAAAGACCAGCAATGCTATAAATTTTGGTAACTTCCAAAGCTTCTTCTTCTGTCATCGGCGGCAAAATCGTCGGCAGCCTTCTGGCAAGCATTGTTTTGCCAGCACCCGGCGCTCCTACCATCCGCACATTGTGTCCACCGGCTGCAGCTATCTCAAGTGCTCTTTTTGCAACTAGCTGTCCCTGAACATCAGAAAAATCAACATTATAAACACATTTGCTTTCAATGCTCATCTTTCTTTTGTTCAATGCGGCAAGTATTTCTTTTTTTTCTAAATGATTTGCAAGCTGCGTCAAAGATTCAGGTGCAAAAACTTCTATGCCATCAACTAATTCACCTTCCGCAGCATTACCTGGTGGTATAAATATTGCATTTCTGCCAGCTTCTTTAGCCTTAATTATCATCGGTAAAATGCCGCTTACTTCTCGTATACCGCCATCCAGCGCAAGTTCACCTACAAAAACTTTATCAGAAATAGCTTCTGCAGTTATTTGTCCGCTGCCGCATAAAATGCCGATGGCTATTGGTAGATCAAGCCCTGAACCGTCTTTCTTAAAATCAGCTGGTGCCAAATTTACTGTTATCCTTGTCATAGGAAACTTATAGCCTGAATTTTTGAGAGCGGCCCTTACCCGCTCTCGTGACTCCCTTACAGAAGTATCTGGCAAACCAACCAGTTCAAAAGCTGGTAACCCGTTTGAAATATCTACTTCAACGATTATTTCTTCACCATTAATACCGCATGTAGTCTCCCCGAAGGTTTTAGCATACATGTCATTCGCCACCTAATTTATATTAAAATCAATTTGGTATATGGTTAAGTCTGAATTTATCACCCTCAACCACTATCTCAATAACAGCAAAGCTAAAATTTTTAAAATATTGATGATTCTCCTGTA
>JBFWIF010000073.1:0-13426 GCA_050256135.1 Acidaminococcaceae bacterium
GCAAATGGGTGGCAAAGGTATGTCTGATAACATGAGGAGATACATGATTTTGTAACGCCAAATCAGCAATGTATTTACTCAAAATCCTTCTGACGCTTCTTGCAGATAGCTGTGTTCCACGATGATTAATAAGCAACCTGCTATGCTCTTTTACATTAAAGCGTCGCATAATTATAGCTCGTGATTTTGTAATGTAAATATCCACAGCTTTTACTGCTGCCTTACCAATCGGAACTATCCGTTCCTTATTACCTTTTCCCAAAAGCAAAACATACTGATTGCCAAGATCAATATGTTCCAATGTAAGACCTACAAGTTCAGAAACGCGGCAACCAGTAGCATAAAGCAATTCTAACAATGCCTGATCACGTAACCCCAATTCATCATTGGATGGCAATTCGAGCAATCCATTAATTTCAACTTCTTCCAAAAAAACTGGTAGCTTTTTATCTAATTTAGGGGTTTTAATCTTCATAAATGGATTAGATTTCACAAAATTTTCACGCATTAAAAATTTGTAAAATGAACGCAAAGAAGAAATACGCCGAGCAATAGTTCTCCGAGCGTATTTCTCATTATTCATAAGAGCAAGATAGGCTCGTATATCTAAAACTGTGACGTTTCCCCAAGAAACCGTCTCTGTTCTTTTCTTCAAAAAAGCAAGAAACAATTTTATATCGGTTTCATAGTTCTGTATGGTTAACAATGAACTATTCTTTTCTAATTCTAAATATTTAAGAAAAGCCGTCAATCGAATAATCGTAATCGGGTTTTCCATTCTTTATCCCACACTTTTTAGATACGTAACTAGATAAATGTTAACACAGGCCAACAATTTCTGCAATACTACATTTCCATCTCAAGTAAAGTATTTTCTAATGCTTTTAAAGCTCTTTCGGCAATTAGAGCATTTTTTTCTTTCTTTTTTCTGATCCTTAAATTTAATTGCGGCAATAAGCCGAAATTAATATTCATCGGTTGAAAATTTTTTGTATTTGCATTACTTATATAATTGGCTAGTGCACCGATTGCCGTTTCAGCGGGAAAATCAACAGGCTTTTTTTCTGAAACTAACATTGCCACATTGATTCCAGCTACTAAACCAGAAGCAGCAGATTCAACATATCCTTCCACACCTGTCATCTGACCTGCAAAATAGTATTTTGGTAACTGTTTAAGGCAAAAATGTTCATTAAGCAAGTGTGGTGAATTAATATATGTATTCTTATGCATAACACCATACCGTACAAATTCTGCGTTTTCAAGTCCCGGAATCATACCAAATACACGTTTTTGTTCCGGCCAAGTTAAGTGTGTCTGAAACCCGACAATATTATATAAAGAAGCCGCAGCATCATCCTGACGAAGTTGCACAACGGCATAAGCTTCTTTCCCTGTCGTGGGATCGATCAGTCCAACAGGTTTTAGCGGTCCGAATCTCATCGTGTCCTCGCCTCTGGAAGCCATTTCTTCAATAGGCATGCAAGCTTCGAAAAAAACTTCTTTTTCAAAATCTTTAATTTTTGTTGTCGTCGCTGTGCATAAATTCTGCCAAAATTCAACATATTCTTCTTTACTAAAGGGGCAATTTAAATAATCAGCCTCCCCTTTGTCATAACGTGATGCCCTGAAAACTTTAGAATAATCTAGAGATTCAGCAGTAACTATAGGCGCTGCAGCATCGAAAAAATAAAGGTAATCAGCATCAATAAATTGCTTTATGTTTTCTGACAAACCATCAGATGTTAAAGGCCCACTGGCAACGATGACAAAACCATCCAAAGAAAGAAGATCTGTTACTTCTTCATGAATAACAGTAATCAATGGATGATCACTTATTGCTTTAGTAACTGAAAGTGAAAAACCTTCCCTGTCGACTGCTAGCGCACCTCCTGCTGGTACTTGATGAGCATCAGCACATTTTATAATAATTGAATCCAACATGCGCATTTCTTCTTTTAATAAACCTACGGCATTTTCAATATTATTTGCTCTTAATGAATTACTGCAGACAAGTTCTGCAAAATTATCTGTCTTATGGGCAGCACTTCTTTTTATTGGTCGCATCTCATGCAAAATAACTGGTATATTCCTTTTCGCCAATTGCCAGGCTGCTTCGCTGCCTGCAAGACCGGCTCCTACTACGTGAACTGGATTGGCTAAATTTGAACTCATTAAATCATTTCTCCTTTGAATTTTCACATGTTTCATTACCGCAATATGACTTTTTTATACCATTTTTTCCACTTTTTTCAAACATAATGCTATTACACTTAGAGCACTTATCTTTCAGAGGCTTATCCCAAGTGGTAAAATCGCAGTCGGGATATCTTTCGCAACCATAAAAAATTCTTCCTCGTTTTGTCTTACGCTCAATAATTTCACCTTGACCGCATTTTGGACATATTATGCCTATTTTTTTTAATACTGGTTTTGTGTTACGACACTCTGGAAAGCCTGGGCAAGCTAGAAATGTTCCGAATCGCCCTTGTTTATAAACCATCATTCTTCCACATTTATCGCATTTAACATCGCTGACTTCTACAGGCATCTCGATAATTGGCATTTCTTTTTCCGCAATAGCAAGCGCTGAGGAAAAAGGAGTATAAAACTTTTCCAATACATCATTTTTTTCGAGTTTATTCTCTGCTACTTCGTCTAATTCTGATTCAAGCTCAGCGGAAAATGGTATGTCAATTAAACTTTTAAAATAATTTGTCAGTAATTCTAAAGTTAATATACCTAACTCTGTTGGAATTAACTTTTTACCATCTTTTTTAATATAATTACGTTCCAATATAGTCTGGATAGTAGGCGAATAGGTACTAGGACGGCCAATCCCTTTATCTTCCAGTTCCTTTACCAAAGTAGCTTCAGTAAAATACGCCGGTGGTTCAGTAAAATGTTGCTTAGCTGGTTGCAGCTCAGCAACTTTTAGAGCTGTATCCGGAGCAAGAAATGGTACCGGTTTTTCTTTTTCTTCAGCCAATTCTTTTTTGTCGCTTAACCTTAAAAAACCATCAAATTTCAAAATAGAACCACTGGCATTCAAAATATATTCTCCTGCCTTAATCATCAAAGTTGTAACATCGTAGATGGCATCCGTCATCTGACTGGCCAAAGCACGTTTCCAGATGATGGTATAAAGTTTTAGCTGATCTTTAGTTAAATGTGTCTCCATAGATTCAGGTGTTTTTGCTATACTGGTTGGTCTGATAGCTTCATGTGCATCCTGTGCATTTTTTTTGCTGCTGAAGATGTTAGGTTTAGTTGGCAAATAATTTTCACCATATTCTCCTTCAACGAAACTTCTTATTTCTGCAATAGCAGCCTCAGAAATACGTACGGAATCGGTCCTCATATAAGTTATTAAACCTACTGAACCTTCTTTACCTATGTTAACACCCTCATACAACTGTTGCGCTAACATCATGGTTTTCTTTGTTGTGAAATTAAGCCTTTTGAATGCTTCCTGCTGCAGGCTGCTTGTCGTAAACGGTGCCATTGGTTTACGCTTACGTTCTTTTTTATTAGAATCTTTCACAAAATAAGCAACTGATTTTAATTCCTTTTCAACTTTGACGGCTTCTTCCTTGTTACCTATCTCCAACTTTTTGTCGTGATATTTTACAACATCTGCTAAAAATTGTTGAGCTTTGTTGTTTTCTTTTAGCAAAACAGAAATTGTCCAATATTCTTTAGGAACAAATTGATCAATTTCTTTCTGCCGATCACAAATTATCTTAACTGCCACGGACTGAACCCTGCCTGCACTGAGTCCTTTGCGAACTTTACGCCACAGTAACGGGCTCAATTGGTATCCAACAATTCTGTCAAGAATGCGCCTGGTTTGTTGAGCATCAACTTTATTCAGGTCAATACTCTGTGGACTTTTAAGAGCATTCTTTACAGCTGCATTGGTTATTTCATGAAATTCAATTCTGCATTTCTTATTAGGTTCAACTCCAAGTATATGGGCTAAGTGCCAGGCAATTGCCTCGCCTTCACGATCAGGGTCAGTTGCCAGATAAACTTTATCTGCCTTTTTGGCAAGTGTTTTGAGTTCCTTTATCAAATCTCCCTTGCCACGAATATTAATGTACTTTGGTTCGAAACCTTTTTCAATATCAACACCAAACTGACTTTTTGGTAAATCGCGCAAATGTCCCATAGAAGCACGCACTGTATAATTCTTGCCAAGAAATTTTTCTATTGTTTTCGATTTAGTTGGTGATTCAACTATTATCAAATTATTCGCCATTAAATACCCTCCTTATAGGCGTATATACCTCTTGCCAATTTGTTCAACCACATATCCATTGACCTGCAAATTCAGCAGGACAGTACTTATGACGTTCAAGGGAAGCCCTGAGTCAGCAACTATCTCTTCCAAAGTTTTAGCCTCATTAAAGCTCAAAACAGTTAATACTATACTTGTAAAACTCTTATCATCTTGCGACATACCTGAAAACAAATCAGGTATCTCAACTTTAACCTTTGTTTGTTTTTGCAATAACAAATGAAAATCTTCCAGAATATCCTCCGGTCTTTGCACAAGTTTGGCACCTTGCTTTATTAATGAGTTAGTACCGACACTTGTAGGAGAAAAAATGCTGCCAGGAACACAATATACCTCACGACCTTCATCTAAAGCAAACTCAGCCGTAATCATTGCACCACTTTTATGCGCCGCCTCAACAACTAAAATACCTTGCGATAAGCCGCTTATAATCCTATTCCTAGCCGGGAAATTTTTCGCAAGCGGCTTCATTCCTGGTGGAAATTCAGTTATTATTGCGCCATTTTCAGATATTTGGTTAAATAGAGCATCGTTTTCATATGGATATATGACGTCAATGCCACAACCAAGAACTGCTATTGTTTTTCCATCATTTTTCAAAGCACCTTTATGGGCAGCGGTATCTATTCCGCGGGCACCACCACTTATTACCATTAAACCCGCCAAAGACAAATCTTGCGCAAATGTTTCAGCGACTTTCAAACCATATGATGTAGCCTTTCTAGAGCCAACAATACCAACTGTCTTATCAATATCAGAAATTGTTCCCTTGACATAAAGAACTGAAGGTGGATTTTGAATATTTTTAAGCTGAAATGGATAATTTCTGTCTTCTGTCGTAAGAATTGTCACACCATTATTTATACAGAACTCTTTTAACGAATAAGGATACTCTTTTTGCCTGGTAGCTAAAATCTTGGAGCATTTTTCCGCAGAAACTAAGTGCGTATTTTCTAGTTCTTCGGCATTTGCCTCATACGCCTTAGTTATGCTGCCAAAATGTTCAATAAGTAATTGTGTCTTTTTAAAACTAAGATTATAGACGGCATCTAAGGCCGCTAAATAATATCTTTCCGTACAAATCGCCTCTAAATTTATTAGGATGATTGTGGCAAGAACAAGTCTAAGTATTATATTCATCTCAACATCTGTCTGCAAGTCATTATAATTCGTAAAATTTAGCTGGTCAAGTAATACAAAGCTATTTAAGCATATTTATAACGGCTTGAGCTATATCAGGTGCTGCCTCCGGTCTGCCTAATTTTTGCCGTTGCTTTTCCTCAGCAGCGGAATAATTGCTTATTGCAAGCAAAACATCATTAGGAGTTTTAGCGATGCTGGCAGCGCCAGCAGTTTTAAGATATTCAGCATTAGCTTCTTCCTGTCCTGGTAAAGGTTTATAAATTATATAATGCAAATTAGTCGTAAGTGTTTCAGCAGCAGTCAGGCCACCAGCCTTGCTGATAATTATATCGGCGGCATGCATAAATTCTGGTATAGCTTCTGTAAAACCATATACTTCCAAATCTGGGTAAATGTTATTTAATTCCTTTGCTAATATTTTATTTCTACCAGTTATAGCAATAAAACGCATTTTTACAGTCACTTTTCCACTAACGCCATCAAGAATTTCTTTCATCGGCAGCAAACCTTCGCCACCGCCCATCAATAGACAAACAACAGTACCATCTTGCCAGCCAAATTTTTTACGTAATTCATGTCTGCTATATTTTTGCCTAAAAGCGCTACGAACAGGTATGCCAAAATAGTAAAGTTTTTGCCCTTGTTTTTTCTGCATTTGCGGTTTTAGATTATCGGCTGCTAAAAAATAGGCATCAGTACCTTCACATATCCACCATTTGTGTATAGTAAAATCAGTCACAACTGATGTGAGAATTATTTTCGTATCTTTATGTTTCTGTTTGTACGCAGAAATAATTCCTGCAGGAGTTGCATGTGTCGCAATCACAACATCAGGTTTTACTTTACGCAAGTAATTATCAGCAAGAAAAGCCAATATGTAATTTATCATGTTGCGCAGCCAAAGTGAGCCAGAAGGATTATTCCCCCATTTATATGCCGCTTCATATAAGCTTGGTACATATTTAAGTACAGCAAGATAACTTTTTAAAACTATTTGACCTATAAACTTAGGTAAAAAATCAAAAGCACTACCTAAAATTACATCACAATCATACGATCTCTTAAATTCATCTTTCAATGCTTCTGCAGCCAACGCATGACCAGAACCTATGGGCGCAGACATAATTAAAATTTTATATTTTTTGTTTGTCATATCCAAGCCCTCTTAACTTAAAGTGAAAACTACCGTCAATGATTTACAAGCAAATTAAAGCACTTACTTGCATATTAGAACGCTATTATTGTATCATAATTGTTAAGCATTACAATATGCCTTAAAATTACTTCATACTAATTTCTATAATTTTAGGAGGATAAAATGAAAAAAAGAATGCCTATATCTACTTTTAATATTCCTATTGAAAAAATCAAATCCGGTTATTATAGCGATGACTATTTTTTGCGTACAGCTGAAATATTAAATAAAGATAATAATCACCCACGTGTCCTCATGCAAGTATTTCAACGTGAACATATCGTTCTTTGTGGCATTGATGAAGCTATTGCTATTCTTAAAACTTGTTCCTTTAATCCTGAAAACATTGTTATACACGCCTTGCACGATGGTGATGAAGTAGGTCCCTGGGAAACATTAATGACAATTGAAGGCGACTTAGCAGATTTTGCTCATTTAGAAACAATATATTTAGGTATATTAGCTAGACAAAGTCGTATTGCAACAAATGTACGACGTGCTGTTGAAGCTGCTAATGGCAAGCAAGTTCTTTTCTTTTCAGCTCGTTATGACTCTTATTTAACGCAGGAACAAGACGGATACGCTGCTTTAATAGGTGGCATTACAAGCTTTTCAACCGATGCTAATGCTGCAGCGGCTGGTTTAGACGGCTTAGGCACAATTCCCCATGCTCTTATTGCAACATATGGCGGTGATACAGTTGCAGCTACGACAGCTTTTGACAAATACATTGATCAGTCTGTAAGCCGTATAGCTCTCGTTGACTTTGACAATGACTGTGTAAATACTTCCTTAGCAGTAGCTCGTAGCTTGGGTAAGAAATTACAGGGAGTACGCTTGGATACCTCCAACAATATGGTTGATAAAACTATTCAATCGCAGATGGGCATTTTCCCGCCAACTGGTGTTTGTAAAGAATTAGTAGCCTCTGTTAGGAAAGCATTGGATGCTGAAGGCTATGATTATGTTAAAATAATTGTTTCCGGTGGTTTTGATGCCGATAAGATTGCAGAATTTGAAAAGCTGAATGTTCCAGTTGATACTTATGCAATAGGCAGCAGTTTTTTTGATGGAAATATTAATTTTACTGCTGACATAGTTTTACGCGATGGAGTTGCATGTGCAAAGGCTGGCCGAAAATATTTACCAAACACCAGATTAGAACTTGTTGATTAATATATAAAAATAAAGGCGCTATCATACGATGTATGATAGCGCCTTTATTTTTATTATCCTCGTTTAAATATACCAAGCGGTTTGCCTAACGGCCAAAATTGACGACCAAAGAAATTATTCAAGAAAATTGCACTTGCACCATACAGGGAAAGTAGAGAAACTATTAATTCAGAATAAGCCGCCATTGTATGTGCCCAGTGACCACCAAGACCAAGAGTATCCAATGTCAATCCCAATAACAGGATATCAATGAATACCATATCAGTAAACAAGAATAGATTCGCTTCGGCAGCGGCAATCGTGCCTACACATGCAAACAAAAAATAACCTAAAAAAGCGAAACCTAGTGCCTTAGGATCGATACCGGCAACCAAGCCTGATCCGAAGCAGCCAGCTTTAATCATCCAGCTCATCGCTACGCCGGACCAGAAAAAACCAAATGCTCCAAAAATTGTAGCACCAAAGATGTTTTTGTGACAAAAATCAAAATATGAAGCTAGTAATTGGGCAAAAGAACCCATAAACAAAGCCCATGGAATAACCCAGGAAACGCCAGAGACGATACCAAGTTTTTGCGCTGAAGCGACCATTGTCACAATTGCCAAACCAAGCAACCCAAGCGGCGTTGGGTCTGCAACCGCGATTTGAACGTGTTGCGTAGAATTACTTGAACTCATTAACATGCCTCCTTTAAACTCTATATGTAAGCAATTATAACCGTTTTACTTACATATAGAGTTTAAAGATAAATTGCTAAAAAGTCAATTAATTCTTCATAAATTATATTTTTTTCAAATATTTCAGATATATAAGAAAAAGCCCTCCCCTATAGTACAAGAATTCCAAATCAATTTATCTTAGAAAATTCTTTATACTACAGAAAGGGCATATTTAATATATCTATATATATATTATTTCAGTGAATATACCTTTATTATTATCAAGTACTGCTCTACTTCCAACTATACAATAATAGTTTTGTTTCAATACATTTTTAACCAGTGGAGCTAGGTTATTGATATCTTTATTTGTAACGTCAATGACTTCCAAACGTTCTTTTTGGCGCATATCATCTGTAATTTCCTTTAAAGCCATAATACAAGCTCGCTCAAGCAACATTGAATTTGTTAGTGGTGTGTCCATCCCACTTATTGTGCCAATAACATATTTTTTTAATTCACGTTCGCTTGCAGAGAAAGCAGCAATATATTCCGGTAAATCACGGTATATTTGTAATGTTTTCTCCAAATTTGGATCACGGTAAGAAGAAAAATATGCCACGCCGCTACGGTCAAATCTGGCATTTGCGCCATAGGCACCGCCCTGTACACGTATCCTATTCCATAAATAGTCGTAGCGAAGTATTGTTTCTAAAACTTTCATTGCTCCTGTGTACTCATGACCAAATTTTCTATAGCTACCACCTGCTGCCACATACTGCACTTTTCCACTGGTAGCGATACCTTCATTAATTTGTTTTAATTGAATCTTATCTGGTTCTTTGCCAGCGTAAATAGATTTTGGCAATAAGGACATGAATTCATCAGCAGCTATTGATACTTTATTGCGTTCTGTTTCTTCACATGAAAAGGCAAAAAGTGATTTACTGCTATGGAAAAATACTCCGATTAGTTCCTTAAGTTTATTTTGCAGCGAAGGAAATTCTTCCTCAAAATTCGCCACCAGTTTTTTAATGAAATAGTAGTAGCTAAGATAATCTTGCTCGTTGACGCGAGATGCAAGTGAAAAATATGAACACAGCCTTGTGCAAGCAATGCTTTGCCCCCTATTAAATAATTGGCTGTCCCAATCTGTGTTAATTTCATTAACAATTTCCCATATGCGTTTACGGTTATCGAAATTGCTTGTCAACGCAACATTTCGTAATATCTCAAAAAGTTTATCAATTTTAGCTGTAAGCACTTTTGCCTGAACAGCAAAACAAATCGAATAATCATCAGAATTATCATGCTTAGAATAGGCAGATAATTGGAAACCAATGCCACCAGTATCTTTGTTAGTAGCAGTTGCGAGAGTTTGATATGTAAAATTTTTTGTATCTACCTTACCTAGCACATCACTTAATAAATACGCATAAGGTAAAAGTTCATTATTAATTCCAGAAAGATCAAAATACCAATTAAGATATGCAATCTTATTTGTCTGACCTGATAAATAGAGATATGTTGAATTTCCTTTTGCTATTTTTTCAGACAATATTGGTTCAATCTGACGGCGTAAATCGCTTCGTTTGAGTACTGGTATTGATTCCATTGCCTTATGATCATCAGGAGCAATCTGTTTTTGATGCAGTATTTTGGTTTGTTCTATTAAAGCTTTAATTTCTTCGTCATTTAAATCATTTTTGATTGCAACTAATTTATTAATATCTTTCAGATGTTCTCTCTGTTCTTTCCCCTGTTCCGGTCGCAGTGTGATTAAAACTTTATGAGTATTATCAAGGATATAATTTTCTATAAGTTGCTCAAAATATCTTGTATTAACACCATTTCTGAGTTCAAGCAGCAAATCTTCAAATCGCAAACAGTCGAAAGGATTGCCATCATACAACCAACTGTCCATACAACTTATCCCATAAATCAAACCCTTAGGATATACACCAAAATCAGCCTCACGTAGCTTAAATTCCAGCGAATTTAAAGCTGCTTCCAATAATTCTTTATCAATGCCATTAATTGTAATATCCTGCAGAGTTTTGTAGGTTATGCTGATAAATTTATCACGCATTTCCGGCTCAGAACCGGCAACTTTAATTGAAAAAATAGGTTGCAAATAACTACCGGCATACGATCCCGCAATATCAGAGCCAATTCCAGCTTCCATAAGAGCAAGTTTAAGTGGTGCAGAATTCGACTCTAAAAGCACCGTTTCTAATAGACGAAGCGCTGTACCGGTCTTTACATCTGTAGCTTTACCAACGACAACATGCAGCTCATGATAAGTCTTACCTTTTGTATCCTCGTCCTCGCCAACGGGATATGTAGCTTCAACTTCTTTTGTTCTGACAAAAGGTTTTTGAATTGATATAGCTGAGTTTACTTTTCTGTCTTTTGTAAAATTAGTTAAATATTCATGGTCAAGAAATTCTAATGTTTTAAGAATGTCAAGATTACCATATAGATAAATATAAGAATTTTCAGGGCTATAATATGTTTGATGGAAATCCAAAAATTGTTCTTGCGTTAATTCTGGAATTGAATCTGGATGTCCACCTGATTCAAAACGATATGCTGTATCCGGAAACAATGCACGCATTGAGTCATAATCAAGCAAAGCATCCGCAGATGAGAATACCCCTTTCATTTCATTATAGACTACGCCATTATATTTTAACGGGTCTTTCTCATCATTTATCGAGTAGTGCCAGCCTTCTTGCAAAAGTGTATAGTTATTTTCATAGATTAGCGGATAAAATACTGCGTCAAGATATACATCCATCAAATTATGAAAATCTTTATCATTACGACTTGCAACAGGATACATCGTCTTATCTGGATATGTCATCGCATTTAAAAATGTATTCAGTGATCCTTTGACCAATTCTACAAAAGGTTCTTTCAATCTATATTTGCGCGACCCACACAAGACAGAATGTTCCAGAATGTGAGCTACACCAGAATCATCATTGGGAGGAGTCCTAAAACTAATTGAGAAAACTTTATTGTCATCATTATTACCTACATATAGTACTCGCGCCCCACTTTTAACATGTTCCAATATGGAGGCATCTGATTTTAATTCTTCAATAAATGTTGTCTCCTTAACTTTGAACCCTGAATAAATACTATTAATTTTTAATTTCATGCTTACCTCCCTAAAATTTTATAAAAAGCCTTATGAATAGCAGAACTTACTCGATATATTTTACCATAATTACATGGTTTTATCTTGCTTAATTAGCAATTTAAGAAGCTTGGTTACTTATTACACAAACTATTGATTAATCTTGACTTTTAACTTAAAATATCATTAAAGCGTCTTAGTGAAGTTTTTTTGACATAATACTGACGTCATCGAAGGGGGCATTCATATGGAATTATCACGCTTTACTTTAAGGATACATCCTGTCATTCTCAAAAAACTCAAAATTATTGCTGACAACAATGGGCGTTCAGTTAATAAAGAAATTGAGCAAATTTTAAAATGGATCGTTGATGACTATGAAAACAAATGTGGAAAGATAAAAATAGACGACTAAAAGCGGCCTGCATCGAAAAGATGCAGGCCGCTTTCGTATTTTGCTTATTAATCAAAATACTTAACACCGGAAACAAATATTTTTTGATCTTTGTTTCCCGCAATGTTTTTCATTAAGCCTGGAACATAACGTTCAGAATGACCCATCTTGCCTAAAACACGACCATCAGGACTAGTTATACTTTCAACGGCATACAGCGAACCATTTGGATTATATGGCATATTCATTGTCGGATCACCATTTTGGTCTACATACTGCGTAGCAATCTGTCCATTCGCAAATAAGCGTTTTATTTCAGCATCAGTAGCATAAAACCGACCTTCTCCATGCGAAACCGCTACAGAATGAATCTCACCAGGTTCAACAGAATTAAACCAAGGAGATTTATTGGAAATAACTTTTGTTTCAACAATTTGCGAAACATGCCGCCCAATTGTATTAAAGGTAAGAGTTGGAGAATCTTGACGCATATCAACTATTTCACCATAAGGCACTAAACCGAGCTTAATAAGAGCCTGGAAGCCATTGCAAATACCTAGCATCAAGCCATCACGTTGCTGCAGTAAAGAATTAACAGCTTCCTGAATTCTTTTATTGCGGAACATAGTAGCAATAAATTTGCCTGAACCATCTGGCTCATCACCAGCACTAAATCCGCCTGGCAACATAAGAATCTGACAATTGTTTATCATATTGACCATGGTATCAATAGAATCATTGATTGCCGCTGCTGATAAATTTCTTACAACAAATACGTCAGCAATACCACCTGCATCTTCAAATGCCGCTGCAGTATCATATTCACAATTTATACCAGGGAATACAGGTATAAACACACGAGGTTTTGCAATAGAATATGGCGCCGTTAAAGGCAATTCCTCGTTATACAGAGGTTGATCAATATCTACGCTCTTACTTGCAGGTTTAACTATACGTGGAAAAATCTTTTCTAAAGGATTCAAATAGGCAGTTGAAATACTATCTAAAGAAATGTCAGCTTCGTTCAACAAAATGCGTTTTGAAAGGATTAAATGTCCTAGATTGATATATTCAATATCCGTAAATATATCTTCAGGTGAAAGACCGTCAGACAATTCTACAACGAATCCCCCTGGCTGCAATGTGAAAAGGCTATCAGTGTCATTAAAAGGTTTTATAAATTCAAACCCAATACCATTACCCAAACACATAACTGAGACGGCAGCAGCGATACCACCTTCTTTAATCACACCTACTGAGGCAACTTTATTTGAAACAATCGCCTTATGAAGACTACTTATATTCTTCTGTAAAACTTCAAAATCAATCACTTCATGTTTATCACGTGGTGCGGCAATAAATATAACATTATTGCCGACAGCTTTAAATTCTGTAGAAATAGCATTTTCACCAT
>JBFWIF010000074.1:0-13072 GCA_050256135.1 Acidaminococcaceae bacterium
TGCCTGGCGATAACGTAACGATGGAAGTAGAACTTATTACTCCGATCGCTATTGAACCAGGTCTGCGTTTCGCTATCCGCGAAGGCGGCCGTACCGTTGGTGCAGGCGTTGTTGCTGCTATCGAAGAAAAATAATTTTATTAGATCCCTATGAGGGGCTAAAGTTCGCCCCTCATATTCTTATGTTTGTTTGTATGGTCCTGCGATGATGTGAGAGGTTGCTTGCCTGTTAGACAGGGAGATTTTCACGGAGTATGTCCGTTCTCAGAAACTGGGCGAATTAGGAGGAAAATTTAAATGGAAAAGAGTCAAAAAATCAGAATACGCTTAAAAGCGTATGACCACAAAGCACTTGACCAAAGTGCTGCTAAGATAGTTGATACTGCGAAACGTACTGGTGCACAAGTTTCCGGTCCTATCCCACTCCCTACTGAAAAAAACATCTATACGATTCTACGTTCCCCTCATGTAAACAAGGATTCCCGTGAGCAGTTTGAAATGCGTACACACAAAAGACTTGTAGACATTTTGGAGCCAACCGCTAAAACAGTAGATGCCTTGATGCGTCTTGATCTGCCGGCTGGCGTAGATATCGAGATTAAACTGTAAGGAGGAGGTGCGATAATGGCTAAAGGAATCTTAGGCAAGAAAATAGGCATGACCCAAATTTTTGAAGCTGACGGTAAGATGATTCCGGTAACTGTGGTAGAAGCCGGTCCTTGCTTAGTAATTCAAAATAAAACCGAAGAAACAGACGGATATAACGCTGTTCAACTCGGATTTGGCGAATTGAAAGAAAAACATACGAACAAACCAATGAAAGGTCACTTTGATAAAGCCGGTGTTACTCCGGTTAAGTTTGTCAAAGAATTGCGTTTGTCTGCTCCTTCTGAATATACAGTCGGACAAAAAATCAGCGCCGACATCTTCACCGCTGGTGAACTGATCGATGCAACAGGTATTTCCCGCGGTAAAGGTTTTGCAGGTACGATTAAGCGCCACAACTTCTCTCGCGGACCAATGGCACATGGTTCTAAGTCTCATCGTGAACCAGGTTCTATGGGACCAATGCATTCCGGCCCTGGCGGTAGAGTAATCAAAGGTAAAAAATTGCCTGGCCGTATGGGTAATGCACAAGTAACCGTACAACGTTTGACCGTTGCGAAGGTTGATACAGACCGCAATCTTATTTTGGTTAAAGGCTCTATCCCAGGAGCTGCTGGTTCTTTTGTTGTTTTGAAAGAAACAGTAAAACCAGGTAAGTAAGCGTAAGCGAAAGAAAGGAGGATGCTTAAATGCCGAAGTTATCAGTATATAATATTGCCGGTGAAAAAACTGGTGAAGAAATAGAATTAATGGACTACGTTTTTGGCGTAGAAATGAATGAGGCGGTAGTTCATCAAGCTGTCGTTATGCAACAAGCTAACGAACGTCTTGGTACTCATGCTACTAAAACTCGTGGTTTGGTACGCGGCGGTGGCCGTAAACCTTGGAAACAAAAAGGTACCGGTCATGCACGTTCTGGTTCAATCCGTTCCCCATTGTGGGTTGGCGGTGGTACCGTTTTCGGACCACAACCACGCAGTCATGCAAAAAGCATGCCGCGTAAAGCTCGCAGACTTGCTATTCGTTGTGCACTCTCCGCAAAGGTTGCTGCTGGCGAATTAGTGATTGTGGAGGGCTTGACCTTTGAAGCACCGAAGACAAAAAGTGTTGTTACAATGCTGAATAGTTTTGAAGCTGCTGACAAAAAAGCTCTTATTATCACTGAAGGCATCGATGAAACAGTTGAAAAGTCTTCTCGCAACTTGCCGAAAGTTAAATCTCTTTCTAATGGTTCCCTGAACGTTTTTGACTTACTTCATCACGACAAAGTATTTCTTGCTAAAGATGCAGTAGCAAAAATTGAGGAGGTGCTCGCATAATGGCTGCTAACCCTCGCGATATTTTACTTCGTCCGCTCATCACAGAAAAAACTTCTGCAATGATGCAAGACAATAAATATACTTTTAAAGTAGCTCTTGGCGCTAATAAGGTTGAAATTCGCCAAGCTGTTGAAGAAATATTCAAAGTTAAAGTTGTTAATGTTAACACCATTCGCGTATTTGGTAAAACCAAGAGAATGGGTAAAAACGTTGGCAGACGTTCTGATTACAAAAAAGCAATTGTAAAACTTGCTGAAGGTCAGACAATTCCAATTTTCGAAGGAATGTAATTTTCGTACTAAGGAGGTAAAAAAATGGCTATTAAAAGCTTTAACCCGTATTCTCCTTCGAGACGCTTTATCACAGTGTCAGCCTTCGAAGAGATTACTGCAAGCAAGCCGCATCGTCCACTTGTAGAAAAACTACAAAAACATGCAGGCCGTAATAATACAGGTAAAATGACCGTTCGTCATCAAGGCGGCGGACACAAAAGACAATATCGCATTATTGATTTCAAACGTACCAAAGATGCCATCCCTGCAAAAGTAGCTACGATTGAATACGATCCAAATCGTAACGCTCGTATTGCTCTTCTGAATTATGTTGATGGTGAAAAACGTTATATCCTGGCACCTCTTGATCTTAAAATTGGTGATACAGTAGTAAGCGGTCCAGATGCCGACATTAAAATTGGTAACTGCCTGCCGTTGAAGAATATTCCGCTTGGTACTATGGTTCATAATGTTGAGCTGAAAATCGGTAAAGGTGGCCAATTGGTCCGCTCTGCTGGTACTTCCGCACAATTGATGGCTAAAGAAGGCGACTATGCTCTTCTACGTATGCCTTCCGGTGAAATCCGTAAGGTTCACATCAACTGTCGTGCTACTATCGGCCAAGTTGGTAACATCGATGCTGAAAATATCACTATCGGTAAAGCAGGTCGTTCTCGTTGGCTTGGTATTCGCCCGGCAAACCGCGGCGTTGTTATGAATCCTAACGACCATCCACATGGTGGTGGTGAAGGTCATTCTCCTGTTGGTCGTAAACGTCCTGTTACTCCTTGGGGTAAATGTGCATTTGGTACTCGTACCCGTAAGGTTAAAAAAGCTTCTTCTAAATTAATCGTAAAACGTAGAACGAAATAACAGGATAAAGAAAGGAGGCCAACATAGTGTCCAGATCAGTTAAAAAAGGACCTTATGTCCACCCAAGTCTTCAGAAAAAAATTGAAGCGCTTAATGCTGCTAGCGATAAAAAAGTCGTAAAAACCTGGTCTCGTAGTTCTACTATTCTTCCAGATTTTCTTGGTCATACAATTGCCGTTCATGACGGACGCAAACATGTACCAGTGTTTATTACGGAAGACATGGTAGGTCATAAGCTTGGTGAGTTTGCTCCTACGCGTACTTACAAAGGCCATGCAGATAAAACGACTTCGTTAAAATAAGGGGAAAGGGGGCACATACACGATGGAAGCTAAAGCTATTGCTAGATATGTTCGTATTGCGCCGCGCAAATTGCGTATCGTAATTGACCTTATCCGCGGGAAATCTGTGGGTGAAGCATTCGCGATCCTCAAACATACCCCGAAGGTTGGTTCTGAGGTTATCGAAAAAGTATTGCATTCCGCAGTTGCTAATGCAGAACATAATTATGATATGAACGTCGACAACCTTATCGTATCGAGTGCGTTTGTTGATCAAGGTCCGACATTGAAAAGAATCCATCCACGTTCTCGTGGACAGGCATTCAAAATTTTGAAACGTTCCAGTCATGTTACCGTTGCGGTAGCAGAAAAATAATATCCCGAAAAGAAGGAGGGAAACGATAGTGGGTCAAAAAGTACATCCACATGGTCTTCGCGTTGGTGTAATCAAAACTTGGGATTCCAAATGGTTCGCTGACAAAGATTATGAAAAATTTTTATTGGAAGACATTAAAATTCGTGAGTTCATTAAAGAAAAATTATTCTTGTCGGGAATTTCCCGTGTTGAAATAGAACGTGCTTCTAACAGAGCTCGCATTTCTATTCATACTGCTAAACCGGGTATGGTTATCGGTCGTCAGGGCAGCAACATCGAATTATTGAAAAACGATTTGAAAAAAATGACCGACAGTGTTATCGACATTAATATCATTGAGGTGAAAACCCCTGATATGGATGCAACACTGGTTGCAGAAAACATTGCTAATCAGTTGGAACGCCGTATAGCTTTCCGTCGTGCAATGAAACAATGCGTTGGTCGCACAATGCGCATGGGCGCAAAAGGAATTAAAGTTCAAGTAGGCGGCCGTCTTGGCGGTGCTGAAATTGCTCGTAGCGAAAGCTATCGTGAAGGCAGCATTCCTCTTCACACCTTGCGTGCTGACATTGATTACGGAACTGCTGAAGCTCATACAACTTACGGCCGTATCGGCGTAAAAGTATGGATTTACAAAGGTGAAGTTCTTCCTGAAAGCAAAATAGTAGCGCCTGCTGCTCCGCAAGAAGGGGGCGTAAACTAATGTTATTACCAAAGAGAGTAAAACATCGTAAACAACATAGAGGTCGTATGACCGGTCGTGCTATGCGTGGTAACAAGATTGCCCATGGCGAATTCGGTCTGGTAGCTTTGGAACCGGCTTGGGTAACCAACCGCCAAATCGAAGCAGCTCGTATCGCAATGACTCGTTACATCAAACGTGGCGGTCAAGTATGGATTCAAATTTTCCCGGATAAGCCTATTACGGCTAAACCGGCTGAAACCCGCATGGGTAGTGGTAAAGGTTCCCCAGAGTATTGGGTAGCAGTTGTAAAACCGGGTCGCGTCTTGTTCGAAATGAACGGCGTTAGCGAAGAAGTAGCTAAAGAAGCTATGCGTCTTGCCAGCCACAAGCTGCCTATCAAAACTAAATTCGTTACCAAAGCTCAATTGGAAGCCGAAATCGCTGCACAACAAAATGGAGTGGGTGGTGAAGCTTAATGAAAACAAAAGAAATTATGGAAATGACCACAGCTGAATTAGAAACTCAAATAGCTGGTTTGAAAGATGAACTCTTCAATCTGCGTTTTCAAATGGCAACTGGACAATTGGAAAACCCGATGAAAATCAGGGAAGTAAAAAAGTCTATTGCTCGTATTAAGACCATTCAGCGTCAACGTGAATTGAAAGCCTGAGTGTGTTTTTAGTCTAAATGAAGGAGGAATCGTCTCGTGACCGAACAAAGAAATTTACGTGCGACTCGCACAGGCAAAGTGGTTAGCGACAAAATGGACAAGACTGTAGTAGTTGCCATTGAACGTTTTGTACAGCATCCCCTTTATCAAAAAGGTGTAAAACATACTGTTAAATTCAAAGCTCATGACGAAAATAACGATGCACATATCGGCGATACCGTACAGATTGTGCAGACCCGCCCATTATCCAAGGATAAGTGCTGGAGAGTTGTTCAGATCGTAGAGCGTGCAAAATAATTATAATTGCTAACTTATTGCATATAATTTAGCAAGGGAGGGAAAACCATGATACAACAACAGACAATTCTTAATGTTGGTGATAACACCGGTGCTAAGAAAGTTATGTGTATTCGAGTATTAGGCGGTTCTTACCGCAAATATGCTAATATTGGTGATGTTATTGTTTGTGCAGTTAAAGATGCATCACCCGGTGGCGTTGTAAAAAAAGGCGAGGTAGTTAAAGCCGTTGTTGTACGTACTCGTAAAGGTGTACGTCGTCCTGATGGTTCTTACATCCGTTTTGATGAAAACGCTGCAGTTGTAATCAAAGATGACAAGAGCCCTCGCGGCACCCGTATCTTTGGACCAGTTGCTCGTGAATTGCGCGATAAAGACTACATGAAAATAGTATCATTGGCACCGGAAGTGCTATAATACGAAAAAAATTACGCACTAGAAGGAGGTGTTTCTGACATGGCTACTGCTGTAAAATTGCACGTAAAAAAAGGCGATACAGTACTTGTTCTGTCCGGTAAGGACAAGGGTAAGGAAGGCAAGATTGTCGAAGCTTTGCCGAAAAAGGCGAAAGTTGTCGTTGCAGGCGTTAACAAAGTAAAACGTCATACCAAACCTTCCCAATCCAATCCACAAGGCGGTATCGTAGTTAAGGAAGCAGCTATTTCAGCTTCCAAAGTCATGTTGGTATGTCCAGCTTGTAAAAAAGCTACTCGTATTTCGAAAACCGCTGTCGCAGGTGGCTTCGCAAGAACCTGCAAAAAATGCGGTGAAGTGATCGATAAATAAAATCCGGGAAAGGAGGATTATGAATGGCAAATACTAGATTGCAAGAGAAATATTTGTCCGAGGCAGTCAAAGGTATGATGGACAAATTCAATTATAAAAATGTTAATGAAATCCCTAAAGTTGAAAAAGTTGTCATAAATATGGGAGTCGGCGATGCTATTGCTAACAGCAAAGCACTCGATGCTGCTGTTGCCGATTTGGTTATGATTTCCGGTCAAAAACCTGTTATCACTAAAGCTAAAAAATCGATTGCGGCTTTCAAAGTGCGTCAAGGCATGCCGCTTGGCACTAAAGTTACCCTTCGTGGCGACCGCATGTATTACTTCCTTGATAAACTCATGAACATTGCATTGCCACGTGTACGTGACTTCCGTGGCGTAAGCCCTAAGGCTTTTGATGGTCGCGGTAACTATGCAATCGGAATGAAGGAACAATTGATTTTCCCGGAAATTGAATATGACAAAGTAGATAAAGTACGTGGAATGGATATTATAATTGTTACAACAGCGAAGACTGACGAGGAAGCAAGAGAATTATTGAGGCTCCTCGGAATGCCGTTCAGCGCATAAGTGAGGAGGGAATCCCTTGGCTAAAACAGCCCTGATTGAAAAATGGAAGAATGAGCCGAAATTTGAAGTTCGTCGCTATAATCGCTGCAAAATTTGCGGCAGACCACATGGCTACATGCGTAAATTCGGCCTTTGCCGTATCTGCTTCCGTGAATATAGCTACAAAGGCGCTATTCCGGGAGTAACCAAAGCTAGCTGGTAATTGCAGCAGACAGGAAGGAGGGTATTTAAGTATGGTTATGACTGACCCAATTGCCGATATGCTTACCCGTATTCGTAACGCAAATTCGGTTCATCACGATAAAGTTGAAATTCCAAGCTCAAAGATTAAAGTCGCTATTGCTGAGATCTTGAAAGGCGAGGGTTTCATAAAAGATTTCGAAGTTCTTGCTGATAACAAACAGAACGTTATCCGCGTCAGCCTGAAATACGGCGCTAACCGCGAGAAAGTAATTTCCGGTATTAAACGTATTTCCAAACCAGGCTTGAGAGTTTACTCTCAAAAAGATCAGTTACCCAGAGTCCTTGGTGGATTGGGTATTGCTATAGTATCCACATCTCAAGGCATGATGACTGATAAAGCAGCACGTAAGGCTGGCCTTGGTGGAGAGGTAATCGCGTACGTTTGGTAATGACTTCTAAAAGATAGGAGGTGCTCTTAAGTGTCAAGAATTGGTAAATTACCTATTACTGTTCCAGCTAATGTTACAGTTACAATAGAAAATAATCTGGTTACTGTTAAAGGACCAAAAGGCGAGCTTAATCGTCAAATCAACAAAGATATGATCCTCAAACTTGAAGACGGCCATCTGACAGTTGAACGTCCAAGTGATGACAAAGAACATCGTGCTATGCACGGTCTTTCCAGAACACTGATTAACAACATGGTTATTGGTGTTACTGAAGGTTTTGCCAAAGCTTTGGAAATTAACGGCGTTGGTTACCGTGCAGCTAAACAGGGGGAAAGCATTAACTTTACTTTGGGTTTCTCACACCCAGTAGTTAAGGAACCACCTGCAGGAATCACTTTTGAGGTTCCAGCTCCTAACAAAATTATCGTTAAGGGCGCAAATAAAGAAACTGTTGGCGCAGTTGCAGCTGAAATTCGTACACTTCGTCCACCTGAACCTTATAAAGGTAAGGGTATTCGTTATGAAGGTGAAGTTGTTCGTCGTAAGGCTGGTAAAGCTGGCGCTAAAGGCAAGAAGTAATTTCTAAAGGAAGGGAGTGAAACTCTTGCTTAATAGAGTAGATAAAAACGAGAAACGTCAAAAACGTCATTTCCGTTCCCGCAAAAATATTTTTGGTACAGCAGAAAAGCCGCGTTTGAACGTGTATCGCAGCCTTAGCAATATTTATGCACAAATAGTCAATGATGTTACAGGTGAAACACTTGTTTCTGCCAGCACCGTTGAAAAAAATATGAAAGAAAACTATGGCGGTAACATCGAAGCAGCAAAAGCTGTCGGAGAAGCAATCGCTAAAAAAGCCTTAGAAAAAGGCATTAAAGTAGTAGTATTTGATCGTGGCGGCTACCTTTATCATGGCCGTGTAGCAGCTCTTGCTACAGCAGCTCGCGAAGCTGGTCTTGAATTCTAACAGAAGGAGGAATAATAGTGGCGAATTTCGAAAAACAAGAATCCGACTTAAAAGAGAAAGTCGTGTTTATCAACCGCGTTGCTAAAGTCGTAAAAGGCGGACGTCGTTTCTCCTTCTCCGCATTGGTTGTGGTTGGTGATGAAAATGGTCATGTAGGTATGGGCCTTGGTAAAGCTGCCGAAGTTCCGGAAGCTATCCGCAAAGGCGTTGAAGATGCAAGAAAAAATCTTGTAAGCGTTCCTTTGGTTGGAACTACCATTCCTCATGAAATTATCGGTGTATTTGGTGCCGGCCGTGTTTTCCTGAAACCGGCAGCAGAAGGTACTGGCGTTATTGCTGGTGGCCCTGTTCGTGCAGTGCTTGAATTGGCAGGTGTACGCGACATTTTAACTAAATCTCAAGGTTCTTCAAATCCAAACAACGTTGTACGTGCGACTATCCAAGGCTTAACTTCCTTGAAGAGTGCAGCAGCAGTTGCAGCATTGCGCGGAAAAACTGTGGAAGAATTATTAGGCTAAGGAGGAAGCATGATGGAACAAATTAAAGTCACGCTAACCCGTAGTCTGATCGGATATCCGCAGGATCAACGCGCTACCGTAAAGGCTTTGGGGTTGGGCAAGATTGGTACAAGTGTCGTGAAAAACGATACACCTACTATTCGCGGCATGATTCATAAAGTTGAACATCTCGTGAAAGTAGAAAAAGTTGAAGCTTAAGACAAGGAGGTGCCGCAAATGAATTTGCATGAATTATCACCGGCTCCTGGTTCTAAGAAAGCTGCTGTCCGTGTAGGACGTGGTCTTGGTTCCGGTCTCGGAAAAACATCAGGCAAAGGCCAAAAAGGACAAAAATCCCGTTCAGGCGGTGTTAAGCGTCCGGGTTTTGAAGGCGGTCAAAAACCGTTATATCTACGTCTTCCAAAACGTGGATTCTACAATAAATTTGGCGTAGAGTACGCTGAAGTAAATGTTGCAAGTTTAAATTGCTTTGAAGACGGTACAGTAGTTGACCCTGTATTACTTATTGAAACTGGCATAGTAAAAAATATACGTGATGGCGTTCGTATTCTTGGCAACGGTGAGTTGACTAAAGCTCTTACTGTTCAAGCTATGGGTTTCAGCAAGACTGCAGAAGAAAAAATTATTGCAGCCGGCGGAAAAGTAGAGGTGATCTAAGTGTTATCAGCCCTTTCAAATATTGCTAAAATTACGGAACTCAGGCAAAAGGTAGTTTTTACATTGGCCATGTTCATAGTTTTTAGGGCTGGAACACATATCCCTGTTCCTGGTGTTAACGCAGCGATGATTGAACAGCTGTTTACAAGCGGAAACTTATTTGGATTACTTGATATGTTTTCGGGCGGCGCCTTGAGCAAATTCTCAATCTTTGCCATGAGCATTACTCCATATATCAACGCTTCTATTATTCTGCAGCTTTTGCAGGTTGTTGTACCAACACTGGAACGTTGGCAGAAGGAAGGCGAAGAAGGGCGTAAAAAGATTAACAAATTGACACGTTACGGTACAGTAGTGTTGGGTTTCATTCAGGCAATCGGTATGGCTATTGGTCTCCGTGTTGCTATTAATGACCCTGGCGTTGGATCTGTTTTGATGATAGCGATTACTTTGACAGCAGGAACGGTTTTCCTGATGTGGATTGGTGAGCAAATCACCGCAAAAGGTATTGGCAATGGTATTTCGTTGATAATTTTTGCTGGTATTGTTTCTCGCTTGCCGGATGGCATTGCGGTCATTTTCAACTATCTCAAGGCTGGAACGATAAGTGTGTTAAGCGTTATTCTATTTGCAATTCTTGCGATCGTTATGATTGTATTTGTTGTGGCAATTACGCAGGGAGTCCGCAAAGTACCTGTTCAATATGCTAAAAGAGTAGTTGGCCGCAAAATGTATGGTGGCCACACGAGCTATATACCGCTGAAAGTTAATCAGGCAGGTGTTATACCAATTATCTTTGCTTCATCAGTACTGATGTTCCCGGTTACAATAGCTCAGTTTATAGAAGTTCCTTGGATCAAAACAGTTGCCGGCTGGTTTGCTTGGGGTACACCACTTCAGACAACACTTTATCTCTTAATGATAATTTTCTTCACATATTTCTACACAGCTGTAAGCATGAATATCGGAGATATGTCTGATAACATTAAGAAGTATGGTGGTTTTATCCCTGGTTTAAGGCCAGGCAAACCTACCACTGATTATCTGGATAAAATAATGTCCAGAATTACAATGGCAGGTGCAGTTTTCCTGGCACTGGTTGCGATTATGCCAAACATCATTGTGTGGACGACCGGTATTGAAGGTGTCTACTTCGGTGGCACGGCACTCTTGATCGTAGTCGGTGTTGCGCTGGATACTATGAAGCAGGTAGAGTCGCTGATTTTGATGCGTCACTATCAAGGCTTCATGAAATAGGAGGATGACAAATATGTACATTCTTTTAATGGGACCTCCGGGCGCGGGTAAAGGCACTCAGGCAGAAAGACTTATTGCGGAATATCAAATTCCGCATATTTCAACGGGAGATATGTTCCGTGCTGCGGTGAAAAAAGGTACAGAACTCGGAAAAGAAGCAAAAAAATATATGGACGCTGGTGCCCTTGTTCCTGATAGCGTTACTATTGGTATCGTTAGAGAGAGCTTGGCTAATCCGGAATGTTCCAAAGGTTTTATCTTGGATGGATTTCCAAGAACAGAAGAGCAGGCAATTGCTCTTGATGGAATTTTAACCGACCTAGGCATAACAATGAATGGTGTGGTTAATATAGTAGTTCCAGATGCTGAACTGGTTGGCAGGGTTACAGGCAGACGCATTTGCAAAACTTGTGGCGCTACTTACCACGTTGAATACAACCCTAGCAAAGTTGAAGCTATGTGTGATAAATGCGGCGGTGCGTTGTATCAACGCGACGATGACAAAGAAGAAACTGTGAAAAAACGCTTGGAAGTTTATCATAGCCAAACTGCCCCTCTTATTGAGTACTACAAGAAACAAGGTGTTTATAAAGAAATCAATGGTCTTCAGGCTATTGACAAAGTATACGCCGATGTTAAAGAAAGTCTCGAAGGCGGCAAGTAATGATTCTTTTGAAGTCCGAACGTGAAATACGCTGCATGCGCGAAGCTGGCAGGATCGTAGCTTTGGCGTTGGATGCAGTCGGCAAGGTGGTAGAACCTGGAATTACTACACAGGAGCTGGACGAAATAGCCAGAAGAACTATAGCAGAGAATGGCGCAAGGCCTGCTTTCAAAGGACTGTATGGTTTTCCTGCTAATATCTGTGTATCTGTTAACTGTGAAGTTGTACATGGAATTCCCGGTTCCCGCAAACTTGCGGAAGGTGATATCGTTAGTGTTGATTGTGGTGCGGAAATTGACGGTTTTAACGGCGATTCCGCGATTACCATTCCGGTAGGGAATGTTTCCCCGGAAATTGCGAGGCTGATTGAAGAAACGCGCAAGGCCCTTTTTAAGGGTATTGAACAAGCGGTTGCTGGTAATAAAGTTGGAGCAATTTCCCATGCTGTTCAGACTTATGCCGAAAAAGCAGGATTCGGAGTCGTTCGCGAATATGTCGGACACGGTATTGGCCGATCAATGCATGAAGAGCCGGAAGTTCCCAATTTTGGTTTTGCTGACAGAGGGCCTGTTCTAAAAGCGGGAATGGTGTTAGCTATTGAACCAATGATTAATTTGGGAACACGAGCAGTAAAAAGCACGGATGACGGTTGGACGGTCGTTACGAGAGATGGGAAACCATCGGCTCATTTCGAGCACACTGTAGCGATTATGCCGGACGGTCCGGAAATACTGACAAGACTTGCCTGACGGGAAGTTACACTTTATAATATTTCAGGCTTTGAAGCCTAACTGACAAGGAGGTCAATATCTGTGTCAAAACAGGATGTAATTGAGGTTGAAGGCACAATTTTAGAATCTCTGCCCAATGCCATGTTTCAAGTAAAATTGGAGAACGGTCATGTGATTCTCGCACACATATCTGGTAAGATACGCATGAATTTCATCAAAATTTTGCCTGGCGACAGGGTGACAGTGGAACTTACTCCATATGATCTAAATCGTGGACGAATTACGTATCGTTTCAAATAACCAAGACAGGCAAGAGGAGGTTTATTAATATGAAAGTCAGACCATCTGTAAAACCAATATGTGAAAAATGCAAAGTTATTAAACGTAAAGGTCACGTAATGGTAATTTGCGAAAACCCTAAACATAAACAAAAACAAGGATAAGAAGGAGGTGTATTGTTAATGGCACGTATCGCTGGTGTCGATTTACCAAGAGACAAGCGCATTGAGTATGCACTGCCGTACATTTATGGCATTGGATTGACTTTGGCTCGCGAGATTCTTGTTAAAACTGGAATCAATCCTGATACCCGTGTTCGGGATCTTACCGAAGATGAGGTATCAAAACTCCGCGAAACCCTTGACAATGATTACAAGGTAGAAGGCGACCTCCGTCGTGAGGAATCCCTCAACATAAAAAGATTAGTTGAAATCGGCTGCTATCGTGGCAGAAGACATCGTATGGGACTTCCTGTACGCGGTCAAAATACCAAAAATAATGCTCGTACCCGTAAGGGACCAAAACGTAGTGTTTCAGGTAAAAAGAAATAATCTGTAAGGAGGGATAGACGAGTGGTTGCTGCAAAAAAAGTTGTCCGTACTAAACGGAAAGAACGCAAAAATATAGAAACTGG
>JBFWIF010000075.1:0-12861 GCA_050256135.1 Acidaminococcaceae bacterium
TTTTCAATTAAAATTAAGTTTAAAATACGTCGTTGTTTGACGTATTTTATTTTTTTTGTTCAATATAACCTATTAAAAAATCTCTGTTTGTAGTAAGATTATGGCGTAAGAGGCTGAAAGGAGGTGAAAAAATGTTAACGAGGATTCTTAAATTAACGATAGTACTTGTTTTTGCAGTATCAGGTATGCTTTTGATGGATTACCTGGTGCCTTATCTTTCAGAGATGCTGCCTAATGAAATGTTCAAGAATGGTCCGTTTGGTTTTGCCTTAGCGACTGTTTTTTCAGATGTACTTGGTTTTTGCTTGTTTGGCGCTATAGGTTATGCTGGTTCGAATTTCATCATTGGATATACTATGCGTTTTACCGAGGTAATTGCAGTTGTTTTAGCTAAGGTACCAACCAGTAATATCCTGGTAGTTGCTATGGGCGCTATTATTGGTCTTATTGTAGCAAATCTGATCGGCAGTCCTTTTTCACACCTGCCATTCATCGGTATGTATATTCCATTAGTTCTTAGCCTGATTCTGGCAATAGTCGGAGCAAAGGTAGCTCTGATAAAACACGCTGATATCACTTCATTTTTTAACCGTATCTGGTCCTTTCGCTCTTTTAAAGAAGCAAGCAAGGGAACTGAAGCGGACAATGTTTGCAGCAATCATAAAATATTAGATACCAGTGTAATTATCGATGGACGCATTGCCGATATTTTGAAGACGGGTTTTTTGGAAGGCCGACTTCTTATTCCTGGTTTTGTACTAGAAGAATTACAAAAAATTGCTGATTCATCAGATACTTTGAAACGTAAAAGAGGTCGTAGAGGTCTTGATGTTGTCAAGGCTATGCAAGACGATCTTTCTCAGCAGGTGGAAATCATTAATACGGACTATGATGATATTACGGAAGTTGATGCTAAATTGGTAAGATTGGCACAGGCAATAGGTGGTTTGGTAATAACCAATGATTTTAATCTTAACAAAGTTGCTGAAATCCAGGGCGTAGGTGTTTTAAATATTAATGATCTGGCTAATGCTGTTAAACCGGTAGTTTTGCCGGGAGAAGACATGTTGGTATTTCTGGCCAAGGAAGGTAAAGAAAACGGTCAGGCAGTTGCCTATCTTGACGATGGAACGATGATAGTTGTTGAAGGTGGTAAAAAATATATCGGCGAAAGTGTCAACGTTGTCGTTACTTCTGTCTTGCAAACGTCTGCAGGTCGTATGATTTTTGCCCGCATGAAATAACTTTGGGGGTTGTTTTGTTTGAAAAATTTAGTTGTTATTCTGGCGGCAGCAGGAGCAGGTAGAAGAATGGGCTTAGGCATGAACAAAGCTTTTCTGCTTTTGGAGGGCTTGCCGGTAATTGTTCATAATCTGCAGCAGATCAACAGGGTGGCTGAAGTAAAACGTGCAATCATTGTCGTGCGGCCGGATGAATTGACAGAGGGATTGGAAATTCTGCAGAAATACGAAAGTGCATATTTCCCGAATCTTAGCTGGCAGATCACGGCGGGCGGCAGGGAAAGGCAGGATTCTGTTTTTAATGCTTTATGTCTTGTGAAAGACGATGAAGAATTTGTTGCTGTTCACGATGGTGCCAGACCTTTTGCAACACCTGATATTTTTGCACGTGTTTTTGCTGCAGCACAAAAGAGCGGTGCTGCAGTTGCCGCTGTGCCAGTTAAAGATACTACTAAGCTTGTTGATGTTGAAGGCAGGATTATTACTACTTTGGAACGCAGTAAACTGAGGGCTATACAAACTCCTCAAATTTTTCGTACGCAGCTTTTAAAGCGAGCTTATGAAATGTTGCAGAAAGAAAATGTTGATGTTACTGACGACGCAGGGGCGGTTGAATTATTAGGATATCCTGTTTTTGTTGCTGAGGGTGCCTATACCAATAATAAAATAACAACACCAGAAGATCTTATCTGGGCCAAAGCCTTATTGCAAAAAGGAGAAATACAGCCTGTGATTGGTGATAGAAACCTTAGAGTGAGAGTTGGCAGTGGGTTTGATGTACATTGCCTCACTGCGGGGAGAAAGTTAATTTTGTGTGGTGTCCATATTCCTTGCGAGCTGGGGCTTGCAGGTCATTCCGATGCCGATGTAGCAGTTCATGCCTTAATGGATGCTATGCTTGGCTCTGTAGCCTTAGGCGATATTGGACAGCATTTTCCTGATACTGATGAAAAGTATAAAGGTGCTGACAGTCTGGTTTTGCTTCGGCATGTAGCACAACTATTGAGAGAAAAAGGCTGGCAGGTTGGTAATGCTGATATCACCATCATTGCGCAAAAACCAAAGTTAGCTGCTTACCGCGCAAAGATGCAAAGCAATCTTGCTGTTGTTCTAGAGCTTGACAAGGACGCAATCAACGTAAAGGCAACAACGACAGAGATGCTTGGTTTTACAGGCAGAGGAGAAGGTATTGCTGCCCAGGCAGTAGTTACTGTTTACAGGTCGCCAATGCAGTAAGGTTTTTGTAAACTATCTGCATAGACTTTGTGCTATAATTTATAAGATATAGCGTTTTACATATTTGGAGGTTTTGTTCATGGAAAAGGAAATTAGAGTAAGATTTGCACCAAGTCCTACCGGACCATTTCATATCGGTGGTGCACGTTCAGCCTTGTTTAACTGGCTTTTGGCCCGCAAAACAGGGGGTAAATTGATTTTAAGAATTGAAGATACAGACTTGGAGCGTTCCAGCAGAGAGTCAGAAGAAAACATTAAGGCAGCGCTTAAATGGCTGGGAATGGATTGGGATGAAGGCATTGATGTCGGTGGCGAATATGGTCCTTATCGGCAAACAGAACGCCTTGATTTATACAGAAAATATACTGAACAACTTTTAGCCGAGGGCAAAGCTTACTATTGCTACTGTACCGATGAAGAACTGGAAGCTGAACGACAGGCGCTGGTTGCTAAGAGCCAAATGCCACGTTATATGGGCAAGTGCAGAAATTTGACGCCTGAACAGATTGAAGCTTTCAAAAAAGAAGGCCGCAAGCCGACTGTTCGTTTCAAAGTGCCAGCTGGACAGCAAATTGTCATTCATGACATGGTGCGCGGCGACGTAGTTTTTGATTCAGATGGTATTGGCGATTTCGTTATTGTTAAGTCTGATGGTATTCCTACCTACAATTATGCTGTAGTAATTGATGACGCCTTGATGCACATAACTCATGTTATACGTGCTGAAGAGCATCTGTCCAATACTCCGCGTCAATGTCTGATTTATGATGCGTTAGGTTTTGAAAAACCTGTTTTCGGACACATTTCACTTATTCTTGGCAAAGACCGCACAAAAATGAGTAAACGTCACGGTGCAACTTCTGTTGATCAATACAGGAAACTTGGCTATTGCCCAAAAGGTATCGTCAATTTTCTTGCACTTCTGGGCTGGGCGCCTAACAGTGAACAGGA
The DNA here is from genome assembly GCA_050256135.1 of Acidaminococcaceae bacterium. Classification (GTDB taxonomy): domain Bacteria; phylum Bacillota; class Negativicutes; order Acidaminococcales; family Acidaminococcaceae; genus RZYP01. Next base: position 3,429 of record JBFWIF010000075.1, read on the forward strand.
GATCTTTACTACCGAAGAGTTGATTCAGGCTTTTTCCATGGATCATGTTGCTAAGAACCCGGCTGTTTTTGACTTGGATAAATTGAATTGGATCAATCAGCATTATATGCGTCAGCTGGATGATGAAGCTTTCTTCGAAGCAGCGAAACCGCAGATGATTGAAGCTGGTTTTATGACAGGTGAGGAAGAAGGCGACAAACTGGCCTGGCTGAAAAAAGTAGTTCTGACCAGTAAGGAACATGTTGCTTATGCAGCTCAGATTCCTGAAATTGTCGCAATGTATTTCCATGATGATTTTGCTTTTGAAAATGACGAAGCGGCAGCTGTTTTGAAAGAGGAAACAGTACCAACCGTTATGAAGATGTTGTTTGAGCAGCTCGGACAGCTGGAAGAAGTGGATGCTGCAGGTGTTAAAGCTACCTTTAAAACCATTCAGAAAACTACTAAACTAGGCGGCAAGAGTGTTTATATGCCGATACGTGTGGCTCTTACCGGCAATCAACACGGACCTGAATTGACGGAGATTATTCCTCTGCTTGGTCTGGAACGTACTTTAAAACGCATTAAGGGCAGTCTGGAAAAAGCTGGGGTAACTCTCGCGTAAAGGAGAAAACCAAGATGAGCATAAAAGTTTATAATACTTTGACTAAGCAGAAAGAAGAATTTGTGCCTATTGTGCCAGGCAAAGCCAGCATCTATGTTTGCGGGGTAACCCCTTACAATCATCCGCATATTGGTAATGCACGTCCTTTTGTTACATGGGATGTTATTCATCGCTTTTTGGAGCATGAAGGCTATGAAGTAACACACGTACAGAATTTTACGGATGTTGATGACAAAATAATTAACGCCGCCAATAAAGAGGGAGTAGCCTGGAGTGACATCTGCGGCCGTTATATAGACGCTTATTTTGAAGCTATAGACAAACTCAATGTCAGAAGAGTTGATATTTATCCGCGTGTTTCCGACCATATGGCAGAAATTATTGCTATGGTCGAAAAATTGATAGAGAATGGTTTCGCTTATGAAGTTGATGGCGATGTTTATTACCGCGTTGAAAAATTTGACCATTACGGTGAGCTGAGCGGTCGTAATCTGGATGACATGTTGGCTGGTGCCCGCATTGATGTTGATGAACGCAAGGAAAATCCAATGGATTTTGCTCTTTGGAAAGCAGCTAAACCAGGTGAGCCTTCCTGGACAAGCCCATGGGGAGAAGGCAGACCGGGCTGGCATATTGAGTGCTCTGTCATGAGCATGAAATATTTGGGCGAAAACTTTGACTTCCATGGTGGTGGCAGCGATTTGATTTTCCCACATCATGAAAATGAAATTGCCCAATCCGAAGGTTGCACAGGCAAGCATCCTTTTGTTAAATATTGGCTGCACAACGGCTTTATTACCGTTAACGAAGAAAAAATGTCGAAATCACTTGGCAATTTCTTCCTCGTAATTGACATTCTGGAACATTTCGAGCCGGAAACTCTGCGCTTCTTTATTCTTTCAACTCATTACAGAAGTCCTCTGGACTTCAGCGATGAACGCCTTAAAGAAGCGGAACGCAGCCTGACCAGGCTGGCAACTGCACAGGAAAACCTGCGTACTTTAGCTCAAATTCCTGGTGTTGGTCCTACTGAAGAAAGTCTTGCCCTGCAAAATAAAGTTGCCGGGTTCCGCACGGAATTCCTGGAAGCTATGAGAGACGATTTTAATACAGCACTTGCAATCAGTCACATGTTTGCTCTGGGCCGCGAAATCAATACTTACTATCAGAATGTTGTTACAACGAACAACAGGCCTGATGGCAAGCTTGTTAATATTATGAATAAAGTTTTTGCTGAGATGTGCAGCATTATCGGTGTTCTGGAAAAATCAGCTGTCGCGGGGAGCGCTGACGCTGGTCTGGAGAATGCTTTGATTGAGCTGCTGATCGGACTTCGTCAGGAAGCCCGTCAAAACAAAAATTATGCACAGGCCGATGCTTTGCGCGATAAGCTTGCAGCAGCCGGTATTATTTTGGAAGATACTCCGCAGGGAGTACGGTGGAAACGCCAGTGAAATTTGAACAATATCAGATGATACGCGCACATGCACTTGCTGCCTGTGCTGCGGAAGGCCTGGCTTTGCCGGAGCCTAAACAACTGAATCCGGTAATTCTTGCTTACGTGGGCGATGTTGTTTTTTCTCTTTACGTACGTTTACGTCTTTTGCCTACATCGGGACAGGTTCGTGTAATTCATGATCTGGGAGCAAAAATGGTTTCTGCGGTAATGCAGGCCAAAGCTATGGACGCCTTGACTGAGGAGCTAAACGAAGAGGAAGAGGCAATTGCCAGACGCGGACGCAATACCAAGTCAACGGTGCCAAAGAGTGCCAGCTTGCGCGAATATCGCCAAGGCACAGCTTTCGAAGCACTGGTTGGCTGGTTATTCCTTGCAGAAAAAGAAGAACGTCTGGAAGAGATTCTGGAACGTTCTTTCGAGATTATCAGAAGTGAAATAGACTCCAGGAGGCTTAGTTAAGATATGCAGGTAAAACTTTTGCGCTATACGCCGGAACCGGAAAAAACCGTTGCTATGAGTGCCAGATTGTGTTATTCACCAATCGGCGCCGCACAGCTGGAAGAGAAAATTACTGACGAGCAGGCCGCTAAACTGGTTCGCAAGCTGGTTGAAATGGGGCATTTTTCAACGCTTGAACATGTTACTTTTACTTTCGCTATCGAAGGTGTTTCCCGTGTTCTTACCCACCAGCTGGTTCGCCATCGTATAGCTTCTTATTCCCAGCAATCACAGCGTTACGTGAAGGAACATGATTTTGAAACAATTTTGCCTCTTTCCATAGCCGCAAGACCTGCGGAACGCGAAAAGTTTGAAAAACTCATGAGTGAAATCCGCAACCTTTACACGGAGTGGACAGAAATGGGCATTCCAGCCGAGGATGCCCGCTACATCCTGCCAAATGCGGCAGAAACCAAAATAGTAGTGACGATGAACGTAAGGTCTCTATATAATTTCTTCCGTCTGCGCTGCTGTACCCGCGCCCAATGGGAAATCAGGGCGTTGGCTGAAAAAATGCTGGCAGAAGTCAAGGAAGTCGCACCTGTTTTATTTGAAAAGGCAGGTCCGTCCTGTGTTACAGATGGAATTTGTACGGAAGGCGCAATGACCTGCGGCCGTTTAGCTGCTTTGCAGGCTAAAGCTGCGAAAGGGTAGGGAAAAATATGTCAGAAGAATTGATAGCTGGCCGAAATTCTGTTCTTGAAGCGCTGCGCAGCGGCCGTTCCCTAAACAAATTATACGTGCAGGATGGCATCAAAGGCGGCAGCATCGGTGAAATCATCGCTTTAGCCAAAGATGCCGGTGTACTGGTTGAGTATGCAAAAATTGACAAGCTGAACAATATGGCGGAAGGCATTCGCCATCAAGGCGTTGTTGCCATGGCTGCCCCCATCCGTTTCTATGATTTGGATGAGGTATTGGCAATAGCGGCAGAAAAGGGTGAAGCACCTTTTCTGGTTTTGCTTGATGAGCTGCAAGACCCGCAAAATGTCGGAGCAATTATTCGAACTGCTGATGCTGCAGGTGTTCATGGGGTTCTGATGCCAAAGCGCCGCAGCTGCCCTTTGAATGCAGTTGTAGCCAAAATTTCAGCAGGAGCAATAGAATATGTTCCTGTAGTCAGCATTGGCAATATTTCGCAGACAATAAACGAACTTAAGAAAAAAGGTTTGTGGGTTGTCGGTGCTGATATGGATGGTGAAGCCGACTATTTTGCCGCTAATTTGACAGGTCCTGTAGTTTTGGTTATTGGGGCTGAAGGTAAAGGCCTTGGTCGGCTTGTCAAAGAAAACTGCGACCTTTTGGTAAAAATTCCTATGCGCGGGGGCGTTTCTTCATTAAATGCCTCAGCTGCCGGGGCGATACTGCTTTTTGAAATTGTAAGGCAAAGAGCCGGTGAATAATAATGAAGGAATGGCTCTTGATTGATGGCTATAATGTAATAAATAACTGGAAAGAGTTTAAGACTGTCCGTGAAGATAACCTGGAACATGCTCGTGAAATGTTGCTGGCGGTTGCAAGCGAATATGCTGCCTTTAAAGGCCAAGAAGTTATCTTGGTTTTTGATGCACAGGAAGTGCAGGGAATGTCACATGAGGAAAACAGGGCTGGTGCCAGAACAGTATTTACTGCGGAGGGTGAAACTGCGGATTCCTGGATTGAACGTAAGGCCTATGGATTAGCAAAAGAAGGCAACAAAGTATTTGTAGTAACTAGTGATTATGCTGAACAGATAGTTATTTTAGGTGTTGGAGCTTATCGTATTTCTGCCAGAGAATTTCACGAAGAGTATTTGACGGTAAAAAAACAAATACTGGAACGACATAGCAGAGAAATAAAAGGCAAAGCGCGTAACGAGGTAGGCAATAGGCTTAAAGAGGATGTGCTGAGTAAACTAGAACGTTTACGCAGATAGATATTAAGTCTTGATTGACTTGTAAAAAAAAAATATTGTATAATTAACTTCACGATTAACATAGCAGGCTTTCGAATATCCAATAAAAGAAAAGGGAGGCTATGCTGTATGCGCTCAGGTTTATCTAATGATCCCTATCAAGCATTTGAAAATATGACCGATGAAGAAGTCGTTATGGCTGCGAAACAAGATGAGAATCTTTTAGCGCAGGAATATTTGCTTTATAAATATCGTAATTTCGTGCGTGCCAAAGCAAGAAGTTATTTTTTGATTGGTGCTGAAAGAGAAGATATAATTCAGGAAGGCATGATAGGTCTTTTTAAGGCGATAAGAGATTTTCGTAATGACAAGCTTTCTTCTTTTCGAGCTTTTGCAGAACTTTGTGTGACTCGCCAAATAATTACTGCTATTAAAACAGCGACAAGGCAAAAACATATACCACTTAACTCTTATGTTTCCTTGAATAAACCTATTTATGAAGAGGATTCTGACAGGACATTACTGGATGTGATTTCTGGAGCAAAAGTAGCAAATCCTGAAGAGATGGTTATTAGCCGTGAGGAGTTCCTGGATATAGAAAACAAAATGAACAACATTCTGAGCGATTTAGAATGGAAAGTTCTTATGAGTTACCTTGATGGGAAATCTTATCAGGAAATAGCGGCTGACCTTGATCGTCACATAAAGTCTATTGATAATGCATTGCAGCGTGTTAAACGTAAGCTGGAGAAGTATCTTAATTCACGTGCCGAAGGCACGGATTTGAAAAATATTTATTGCGGTTTGATGGCTATGGACCCTTCTGAGAGATTTGCTGGTCATCGTAAGAATGACAAATAATTTGATAGATATGTAACAGATTGTAACATCATTTGGATTTTTCTAAATGATGTTTTCTTTTTTAAAGGATTTCGTAAATAAGCGACGAATACTAAAATCATCTTAAGACGAGCAAACCTGTTTACGAAAAAACTAAGGAGGGCGAAGAACATGAGCCAGGTAGAGGATTTTGTAAAAGAGGTAGAAAGCCTGCAAGAGGCTGAGGAAAAAGTTTTGATTATTACGGGTAAACCAGGAAGCGGTAAGAGCGGTGTTCTGCGTGAGGCGGCAGCCAAGAAAGCATGGGACTACGTTGATTGCCGCTTATTCATTACTGAGGATTTCTTGGAACTTTTGCCGGCCTTACGTCAAGAAAAGGCTCCCGAAATGATTGGTGAAATACTTGAAGGCTATGGTTCGGATGTAGTATTGCTTGATAGACTGCAGACCTTATTTGTACCTGTTTTTCACATTGATATTGCTGATTTATTACGTAAATTAGGCAAGAAGTTTGTGATAGTTGCAGCATGGCCGGGTTATTATGAAAATGGCTGTCTCTGTTATGATAAGTTTGATGGGACAGAGTCGATAAAAATTAGTGCGGATGGTTTTAAAATTTGGGACATAGATTAGGACAGGTGTGTGAAATGAATACCCAGGGAAGATTGGCAGTTCTCACAGGCGGCGGTGATTGTCCAGGATTGAATGCGGTCATACGTTCTGTTGTGAAAACTGCTATTCAGAACAATTACGAAATTTATGGCATAGAAAATGGTTTTAATGGTTTAATTCTTGATAATATCAAGAAAATGGCATTACAGGATGTGTCAGGGATTCTCCCGCGCGGGGGCACTATTCTGGGAACAACGAACCGTGACAATCCTTTTCATTTCGTTGTTGCAACAGATGATGCGGGTGAACCGGTTTATAAGGATATGCGCGAAACTGTTTTAGCTAATCTGAAAAAACATGCAATTGATATTTTAATAGTAATTGGCGGAGATGGAAGTCTCAAAATTGCCAATCAATTAAGTAAAGAGTGTTGTGTCAAGGTTGTTGGTGTGCCGAAGACCATTGACAATGATTTGCCTTGTACAGAAAGAACCTTTGGGTTTGATACTGCTATGGCTGCTGCGACAGAGGCTTTGGACAGGCTCCATACCACTGCGGAATCGCATCACAGGGTTATGGCACTGGAAGTCATGGGCAGATATGCCGGTTGGATTGCTCTTCATTCAGGCATTGCCGGTGGTGCTGACTGCATTTTGATTCCGGAGATTCCTTACAAAATAGAATCTGTTTTAAAAAAAATTAAACAAAGGCAGGAGAGTAATAAAAAATTCAGTATTGTAGTTATAGCTGAAGGGGCTAAACCCGTTGGCGGGCAGCTTTCAGTTGCACGGATGGTGAAGGGCAGCTTTGAACCAATTCGGTTGGGCGGAGCAGGTGAAAAACTGGTTCGGGAAATAGAAGAAAAGACCGGCATTGAATCACGTTGTACTGTTCTTGGCTATTTACAGCGCGGAGGCTCGCCGACTCCTTATGACAGAGTTTTGTCCACTCGTTATGGTGTAGCTGCTGTGGAAGCCTGTCTGCAGGGAAAATATAATACAATGGTAGCATTGCAAAGTAATAATATTGTAGTAGTACCAATTGAAAAAGTGGCTTCAGAGCCTCATTTGGTACCAATTGACAGCGATATTATTCGTGCAGCAAGGCATTTAGGCATTAGCTTTGGCGACTAAAAGTCATAAAAAATGGTTAGGAATCCCACAGGGATTCCTAACCATTTTTTGAAGATATGGGGTGGGAACGTTATGAGGCAAAGATTTTATTTTTGCCCGGTTTGTGGGGCAGAATTAACGAAACGATATTTGACAGGTAGAGATAGGCTTGTTTGTTGCAGGTGTGGCCGTGTGCACTATGAAAATCCCATAGTAGGTGTTGCGGCTATTATTTTCAATGAAGCAGGTGAAATTTTATTAGTCAAAAGGTCGGCAAATATCACTTATCCCGGTCTTTGGTGCATACCCTGCGGTTACCTGGAATACGATGAAGATGTAAGGGCAGGTATTGCGCGGGAAGTGAAAGAAGAGACAAATCTTGTTATTGAAACTTTGGAAGTATTTGCTGTTCATTCTAATTTTCATAATCCGCAGCAACATACTGTTGGTATTTGGTTTTTGACAAAGGTTGTATCAGGAACACCACTTGCTGGTGACGATGCAAGTGAAATTGGGTGGTTTGAGATTGCAGACCCACCATCTTTAGCGTTTCCTACAGATAAACTTGTTTTAGAAGAGTTGCTGCAAAAAAAAAGCAGAAGTTAGGATTTCAGATAAAATTCACACATGTTCACTAAAATAATACTGGTTTGTTAGGGCTATATTGGCTATAATAAATAAAGTTGCTTTAAAACACAAAAAAACAAAAAGAAGGTAGACTATGGATCTCACATTAGTAGCTGTAATTATTGGTATTGTTGAAGGCATAACGGAATTTCTGCCTATTTCATCGACAGGACATATGATTATTGTTGGACACTTACTTGGTTTTGACGGGTCGCTTGCAAAGGTTTTTGATGTCTTCATACAATTAGGAGCAATTTTATCTGTTATATTTCTTTACAGAGATAAATTTAGACATTTCTTTACGCCGGATGGCTGGAAGGTTGACAAAGGTCTAAGTGTCTGGCATGTAGCTGCAGGCATTGTTCCAGTGATGGGAATAGCTTTTTTTGCACACAGCAGCATCAAACAATATTTGTTTTCTCCTTTTACAGTGGCAATCGGTTTTGTTCTAGGTGCTTTTTTGATGATGTATGCAGAAAAGAAAACAGAAAATATGCAGGAATATCTTTTGAATGATGTCGATAAAATATCAATAAGACAGGCTGCATTGGTCGGCGCTTTCCAAATACTATCCCTATGGCCTGGGTTTTCCCGTTCCGGCTCAACCATCGGTGGTGGTCTTCTGATTGGCCTTACACGCAAGGCAGCAGCTGAATATTCTTTTATCATTGCGGTACCTTTGATGTTTGTGGCATGTATTTATGACTTGATGAAGAATATGTCTTCTTTGAGTACTAATGATTTGCATTTGCTGGCAATCGGTTTCGTTGTTTCCTTTGTGGTTGCCTATTTCTCTATTATTTGGTTCATTGGTTTTCTTAATCGTTCACGATTGACAAGTTTTGCATATTATCGTATTATAATGGCCGTGGTGACTTTGTGGTATTTTTACTTGTGATGTTTTTTCAACTTTTTGTAAAACTGTAAAAATTTTACGATATTTTGAAAAAAGTTAAAAAGGGTATTGACAAGTTTATGCGTATCTTATATACTAATCAATGTCACTAATGCAGCGCTGGCGTAGCTCAATCGGTAGAGCAACTGACTTGTAATCAGTAGGTTGAGGGTTCAATTCCTTTCGCCAGCTCCAAAAGTTAATAACGGAGAGGTTCCCGAGTGGTTAAAGGGAGCAGACTGTAAATCTGCCGCTTCTGGCTTCGAAGGTTCGAATCCTTCCCTCTCCACCAACTTTTAATTATTGGTGTCCTTTTATCGCGGGGTGGAGCAGTTGGTAGCTCGTCGGGCTCATAACCCGAAGGTCGTTGGTTCAAGTCCAGCCCCCGCAACCATGTTTGCTGATGTAGCTCAGTCGGCAGAGCGTATCCTTGGTAAGGATAAGGTCACCAGTTCAATCCTGGTCATCAGCTCCAGTAAGTTATCTTCATAATGGCGGCGTAGCTCAGTTGGCTAGAGCATTCGGTTCATACCCGGAGTGTCCGCGGTTCAAATCCGTGCGCCGCCACCAATTTGACATTAAACCTCTTTATGAGGTTTTTTCTTTTTGTTATCTAAAATTTTATAAGTTATTAGCTTGCTATAAATGAAAAAAAATTATAAAATCTTCTTATCGGCGATAAATATTAGCAGGAGTTTTTTATATCTGGTCGAATCACCAAAATGGTTATATTATTTAGGAAAACTAAATTAAATTGGAGGTAGTAATAATGGCAAAACAAAAATATGAAAGAACCAAACCCCATGCTAATATCGGCACCATCGGTCACGTTGACCATGGTAAGACTACCCTGACCGCAGCAATCACCAAAGTATTAGCAAAAAAGGGCGGC
>JBFWIF010000076.1:0-12496 GCA_050256135.1 Acidaminococcaceae bacterium
CTGATAAGTTCGGCATCAGACAATCTTCTTCAAGCCCAGGTAAACTCAACGTTAGCATATTTCCTTTATCTGTTCCAATGATCAATCTGTTGTTGACGTTATCGGCAAAAAAAGCTGTTATGGGTGAATCGATCAATAAATTTCCGACCAAATGATAGGTTTCAGATTCTAAATCAACAATCCAAAGGCCATTCACTGCATCAGGAAAAGAGATATAGGCATTCTCGTTGTAAACAAAAAACCAATTTATATCATTGTTAAATGCTTGTTGTAGCTTGTTTTCCGGTCTGACAACCCTGATTAAATTACCCTGAAAATCAATGACAAATATCGCATTGCTTTGGTGAATCAAAAAAATCTCATCGCCATACTTATAAACGCCTGTAAGTTGCTGGCTTATATGTTTTTCAATGTCATTCAACAGGAAAGGCTCGAAACTAAAACTGGTGCTGTCAAATTTAAAAAGCCCTACACCATATTGAACCAGCCATACCTCATCATCTGCATCAGCAATAGCTCGCAATCCGTTCTCCCTGTTCAACCTTAACGAATCCTCACTAAACCAGCTGCTAAAAGTTTTTAAATCATAATCATAAAGATTGATTCCACGTTCTGTGACAATCCATAAACCAAGATCCTGTTCAAAAATATCCCAAATAATGTTGTTGCTGATTTTATTTTCAGACATCAAATCAGGATAATGCCGGATGATATCTTTGCCATCAAACTGATTGAGGCCATCCCAGCTTCCAAACCACAAATAACCTCTACTGTCCTGATAAATAGCACTAATAGCACTATTCGACAAGCCATCTGAATGTGTGATCTGACGCAACTGCCATTTAACTGACAAATCTGCTTCGGACACTGATGCTTCCAAATATCTGGTAACCGGCACAACAAAAAACAGCAATATCAATGCCTTAAGTATCGATCTGGATTTCATCAAATTTTTGTGATCCATATTTTGAGTAAAACTATAAAAAATGCAGCACCTGTACTACCGTCTGGCATAAATAATCATTACGCATTTGAGAATCTTGTACATCAATTGGAGAACCTGCCACACAGGAAGCTCATCAATTGACAGTACCTTAGCTTAAAATTAAATTGCATGAAAATTCCATCTATCAGATTTTTCTTATTCATACCCCTTGTGATATCCATCAACACAGGAATTGCACAGCAAATTTCCATTCCAAGGGTTGAGCAGATGCCCGACCTGCCGCAACCCTACGAAATGCGCGACTGGAAAAAAGTTGCCTGGAATTATGATTCACTTGTGTTCGATCAAAACCTGGAAGGAGAATTTCTGCCTCTGGTGTTTTTCAGAGATATGGGCATAAACTATCCCGACACGCAAGGTTTTGGCCTGCACACTGCTATCGGCACAAACAGCCCTGCATCGGGTGAAGCCATCAATGTGATTCCAGCTGTTGTTGGTGCCAGCCTGAATGGTATTGATAAAAGTAATCAGTTCGATAAAAACTGGGCTTTGATGTGTGCAGATTTTTTTAATAAACGACCAGAAGAAAACATCTACCTGAATCAACCAGCTACATCTTCTGGAAATGACTGGTGGTACGAAACTATGCCCAATATTTTCTTTTTACAACTCAAATCACTTTATCCTGAAATATCTCGCTTTGATGAACAGCTTGAAACCATGGCCAACCAATGGCTACATGCGGTTGAAAAAATGAATGGATCAGCCTCGCCATGGAATAAACCAGAAATGAATTACAGGGCATGGAATATGGCAAATATGGAAGGCCTTGAACAAGGTGTGAAAGAACCCGAAGCTGCCGGCTCCATTGCCTGGATTCTTTATCAAACTTATCAGATCACGGCTAAGGAAAAATACAGGATTGGAGCTGAACTGGCCCTCGACTTCCTGAATGAACTCGATAAGAATCCATCTTATGAATTGCAACTACCCTATGGGATTTATACTGCCGCCCGCATCAACGCCGAGCAAAATTATCCGCTTTATGATATTGAGAAGCTGTTAAACTGGTCCTTTAACCGTGGAGACTTGCGTGGATGGGGCACTATAGTCGGAAACTGGGGTGATAATGATGTATCAGGTTTGATAGGTGAAGCCAATGATGCCGGAAATGATTATGCCTTTATGATGAATGGCTATCAACATGCAGCAGCTCTTGTTCCCATGGTCAGATACGACGACCGTTTTGCGGGTGCCATTGCCAAATGGATGCTCAATCTTGCCAATGCCTCCAGGTTGTTTTACAGACCCTATCTGCCTTCATCGCAACAGGATAATTTTGACTGGTCTTCGACTTATGATCCTCATGCCGTAATCGGATACGAAGCGCTGAAAGAAGTAAAATTTGACCAAAGTCCTTATGCCACAGGCGATGCAATAGATGGCGGCTGGGCACAGACCAATTTAATGCTGTACGGATCTTCGCACGTGGGTTACCTGGCTGCCTTAATTGAAAAAACCGAAGTTGAAGGCATTTTGAAAATTGATCTGCTCAAAACAGACTTTTACAATCACCCCGCCTATCCAAGTTTTCTGATTTATAACCCACATGAAGTCGATCATCAAATAAGTTTTGAAGTTGGTGAAGGCAGTTTTACGGTGTATGATGCTGTCTCAAATCAAATCATAGCAGGAGATCAAAAGGGTTCTACTTTGGTTACAATTCCGGCAAAAACCACCCTGATGCCGGTAATATTTCCTTCCATTTTTGAAATTGTTTCATCAGGAAAAATCAGCAAAGTTAATGATATCATAATCGATTACAATAATGGAAATCAACTCACTAATTATCCACCAAAAATAAGAGCATTGACTGCACCAGACAGTGTTGAATTGCACCAGCATACCACAGTTTTCTGCACCGCTATTGACCATGAAAATGAATCACTAAATTATGAATGGTCGATCAATAACAATCCATACGAAGCAGAGGCAGCACTGGAATTTGAGGCAGATGCAACTGGCACCTATGTCATACGCTGCAAAGTGACTGATACTTATGGCCAGTCAGACAGTGCCATGCTAACAATCAATGTAGTTGAAAAAATTCCATATGCTCCCGAAATTATTGGAATCTGGGCTTCGCCCCGCAAAACGGAGCCCTCATCAGTAATACAGCTTACTGTTTCGGCCATCGACCAGAATGGAGATTCACTCTCTTACCAATGGTATAGTGCTGACGGAACGCCCGCCGGACATCTTCATTCAATTACTTATGAGGTTCCGGAATCACCCGGCAATTATTGGCTAAGATGCAAAGTGACTGATACTGATCAGCTACATAGAACCGACAGTTTACAAATCATGGTAAGAACACCCCAAACCTTTCCTTCCGGAAAAACAATAGCCACTTATTTACTCAATGGCAACGCCGATGATCGATCTCCAAACAATTTGCATGGCGAAGCAGCAGGCGGAATCAGCTGGAGTGAAGATGAAGCAGGAACACCGGCTTATGCAGCCTTTTTTAATGGCAACAGTGCTAAGATCAGCCTTCCCGCTTCAAGCTTGTTCAATTTCGCTGATTATGTCAGCATCACGCTTAAATTTAAAATTGAAGGTGAAGCAGTTGCCGAACAGTTTGTTTTTTCGCACGGAAGCTGGCAAAATCGCTATAAAATATCACGCTCTGCTGATCGTATCCGATTTACCCTCAACACCTCAGCCGGAATTGCAGACCTCGACAGCGAAACAAAACCACAACCAGGCCAATGGTATCATTTGGCAGTAGTTTACGATGGGCAAGACATGGAAATTTGGCTTAATGGCCAACTTGATGCCTTTAAATCTCATACAGGAACAATCAATCAAACAACTTACCTGCCTGTTTTGGGGCAACAATACAACGATTCGCCTGGCTTCAATTTTCACGGACATCTGGACAATGTATCAATCTACGACTACCCCTTAAATCCGGAACAAATTGAAGAAAGTCGTTATGTGTCGCTGCCCGAAATGCAAACAAGTAGTATGGCTAAAATCTATCCTAACCCCACTAACAGAAATCAGGTGAACATCGCTTTTAATGAGCCAATTGATCAGAACTTCTCAGTAACTCTATTTAACACATTAGGACAAAGAATCACACTAAAATCCTATTCTCAATTGTCTCCATACAATATCAGGATCATTCTCCCGGACCATATCTTACCAGGAAAATATTTAATTGTGGTTACCAACTCACAAAAAAGATATCAGGCAAGTATAATTTGTACACCATAATCTCAAAAAGAAATAAACAGTTGCTATTTATTTCCGAATTCAAACATTTCAAGCAATTTTGAGAACATACTACACTAATATGAAAATACTGTAAACAACTTTCGGGAATTGTTGATGTACTTTTACGCAACCGTTTGCAGAAAGCTAATTTATACAACCCATAATAATGGATATTGCAAGAAGATTTCCTGAGAACCCACTGCTTCGACCAAAAGATATTAAGCCAAGTATTCCGGATATGGAAATCCTCTGCTTACTAAATCCGGGAGTTTTCACCTACGACAACAAAACATGGTTACTGTGCCGTGTTGCCGAACGCACACCTCAAAAAGCAGACAGCATAAAAGTTCCTGTTTTTAATGATCAGGGCAAGATTGAAATACTGGAATTTGACATCCAAGATCCTGATCTGGATGCTTCAGACCCAAGAGTTATTAAATATAAAGGTGTCAATTACCTGACTTCCCTCTCACATCTACGGCTGATTTGCAGCGAAGACGGCAGGAATTTTTATGAGCCCGACGACTATCCACTCATTAATGGCAAAGGTTTGTTAGAAACTTTTGGCATCGAAGATTGCAGGGTAGCACAAATATCAAACACATATCACCTCACATACACACAGGTTTCTGCAATTGCCGTTGGTGTAGGCTATATGCAAACTACGGACTGGAAAACATTCGAACGGCACGGTATGATCTTTCCTCCTCATAATAAAGACTGTGCCATTTTCGATGAAAAAATAAATGGTAAATATTATGCTTTGCACCGCCCCAGCAGCCCCGAACTGGGAGGTAATTATATTTGGATTGCCGAATCTGACAACTTGAAACATTGGGGTAACCATCGCAATATTGCACTTACACGCCCCGGAAAATGGGACAGCGTGAGAATTGGAGCTGGTGCAGCACCGATTAAAACAGCACAAGGTTGGCTGGAAATCTATCATGGTGCCAATGAAGAAAACCGTTATTGCCTTGGAGCTTTATTGCTCGATTTGGAAGATCCTTCCAAAGTGATAGCGCGCAGCGAAGAACCTATCATGGAACCCACAGCAGCCTACGAAAAAACTGGCTTTTTTGGTAATGTGATTTTCACCAATGGTCATCTTGTTAACGGTGATACGATTACCATATATTATGGTGCCAGCGATGAAGTAATTTGTGGAGCTCAACTCTCAATCAGTGAAATTCTCAACACCTTAAAACACTAATGCACCACACGAATGAAAAATAAACTCCTGAACGAATATAACTTCTTCCTTTCGATGCCGCGGCCCGTGCGTTTGCTGCTGATTACAAACATGATCTACGCTTTTGTTTTACCTATCATAGATATTTTTGTAGGTGCTTATATCATGCGCAGCTCCGATGATCCTTCTCTTGTAGCGATTTATCAACTTTGTGTTTACACAGGTATTCCTTTAACTTTTCTGCTGAATGGCTACCTGCTGAATCGAATCAAAATATCACACCTCTACAGTTTTGGCATGTTATTGAGCGGTATCTCAATGATCTTTATGATGTCGCTCAATCAGATCGACACAGCTGGGGTTGCCGTAGCCGGACTAATTATGGGGGGTTCTTTCGGATTTTTCTGGGCCAATCGCGACTTTCTGGCGCTTGATACGACCAACGATCAAAACAGAAACTATTATTATGGAGTAGAAACATTTTTCTATACACTCACAGCTATTATTGTTCCAGTAACGGTAGGTTGGTTTTTGGTCCGATCAACTGCCTTGGGCTGGTTTGAAGGCAATATTGTTGGTGCATACAAAATTATAACATTCGCGGTGTTTTTGCTTACAATCATTTCGAGTTATGTAATCCACCTTGAAAAATTTAGAAACCCGCGCGAAAAAAAATTCGTCCACTTCCGGTTTGATAAGTTATGGAATAAAATGCTTGTATTGGCAGGGCTTAAAGGTTTGGTGCAGGGTTATATCGTAATTGCTCCGGCAATTCTGATTCTGCGACTAGTCGGTGACGAAGGCTCATTGGGAACCATACAGAGTATCGGCGGTATTATCACGGCTCTTTTACTTTATGTACTGGGGAGGGTTACCAAGCCACAGCATCGGATTTATGTGTTTTCGGCAGGCTTGCTCCTGTTTTTTATCGGATCGCTTTTCAACCTTGTAATGTTCTCAGCCACAGGAGTTGTTGTGTTCGTGATTTGTCTGATTATGTTCAGACCTTTACATGATATTGCCTATTTTCCAATCCAGCTCAGGGTGATCGATTTGCTTTCAATAAAAGAAAAAAGAAGTGAATTTGCCTATATCTTCAATCATGAATTCGGGCTTTATGTAGGCCGTTTTCTTGGTTTGGTTCTGTTTATCGTACTCATGTTCTATGTTTCCGAATCCTTTGCCTTAAAATATTCCCTGCTGATAGTAGCTGCAATTCAAATGCTATCCATTCCTGTTGCTAAAAACATCATCAAATCAACAACTAAAGCTATCGAAGCTTTTGACGGAGATATTGATGAATTAAAAAATATTCAACAATTAGCTGATATTCAAGAAATACCAGTTAAGGAAAAGATATAATGCACTATGAAACAATTACAATTTTTAAAACTCCCATTGTTTGTATTTACAGTGCTCATCTTGCTTAATGCCTGCACCAATAGCACACCGGTGACTCAGCAAAGCATTTCACGCATTGAAGCCATGCCCTACCTTCCCCAGCCCTATAAGATGATTGACTGGAAAGAAATCAGCATGAGTTTTGATCAGTACGTGTTTGATTTTAACCAAACCGGTGATTACCGTCCTTTCATCTGGCTCGATAACAACAAAAGGAATTTTGATCAGGTCACTTTTGGAATTTACACAGCAATCGGCGATGTGAGACAAGGTGCCGGCAAAAATAAGGGTGAATTCCACGAGGCTATTGGCAGCCTAGGAGCATTGATGAGTGCAGGCTTGCTTGGTATTGACAAAACCAATCAACATGGCTACAACTTTGTAAAAATGGCTCAAAATTATTTCAACAGCGAAAATGGCTGGAATATCGTCATGAACAATACCAATCCGGAAGTGGCAATGCTTGGAGGTGGATATGGCCGGGATTGGTGGTATGATATTTATCCAAACCTGCTTTACTATGCCGTTTCTGAGATATTCCCCGGTGTGGATCGCGCTGATAGTATATTACAAATCATTGCTGATCAGGTATTAAAAGCCGATCAGGTTCTTAATGGAAACTACCATTATTCCTATTTTGATTACGCGAAAATGGAAGGTATGCGAAATCACATTCCTTATCAGGAAGATGCTGCTGCTGCCCATGCCTGGATACTGTTGTCTGCATACAACAAATTCGGAGATGAGGCTTACCTTAAAGGAGCTGTCAGTGCGCTGAAAGCACTTGATTCGCAAACAGAAAGCAGGTTTTATGAAGTGTTACTTCCTTTTGGAGCCTACACCGCTGCACGATTGAATGCCGAGCACCAACAAAACTTCGATCTCACAAAAATCCTTAACTGGACCTTCGAAGGAACGACTTCAGAAACGGGTCGCCTCGGTTGGGGTGTAATACAGGATAAATGGGGTGAATACGATGTTTCAGGATTAGTTGGAAGCTGGCATCATGATGGTGGTTTTGCTTTTGCTATGAACACCTTCGATATGGCATGGCCCTTGGTTCCAATGGTACGTTATCAACCACAATATGCTAATCTGGTAGGAAAATGGATGTTAAACGCCGCTAATGCTGCACGGCTGTTTTACCCACACGAAATCCCGGATGAAAACCAGTGGCTGCCTGAGAAAAAAGCTATTAGTAGAAATGTAATTGCATACGAGGGACTGAAAAAAACCACGCATATTCCAAAGAAAAGCCTTGAAAACACTTCACCTGTTGCATTAGGTGACGGACCGCTGTGGGTAGAAGGCCAACCTGACGAATCAATGTTTGGCATCTATGGATCAGCCCATGCAGGCATCTTTGGGGCAATCATCCAGCCTACCAATATCGAAGGAATCCTGAAACTGAATTGTCTGGCAACCGATTTCTATCGTTCAGAGGCTTACCCCACTTACTTGATGTATAACCCTCATGCAGAAGATAAAATCGTAACCTATCAAACAGCAGCCTCAACCGAACTGCAATTGTTTGATGTAATCACAAATAAAATCATTGCTCAAACAAACTCAGCATCAACAGAAATTAAAATTCCAGCCAGATCATCATGTTTGATCGTAGAAATACCCAAAAACATCAAACTGAAGCATATGAATGGAAAAGTTACTGCCAACGAAATAATTATAGCCTATTAATGAACCAAATGTTAAAGATATGCGATTGATATTCAAAATTTTACTACTTGTTTCAGTGAGCCTGATAATCGGAGCTTTTACTTCGGTAGTTCAAGCGCAATCCCGCACCATAAGCGGCATAATCACTGACACAAATGAAGAAAGTCTGCCTGGCGTAAACATCATCATCAAAGGCACTACCATCGGCACAACCTCAGATTTTGACGGCAACTACCAAATTCAAATTCCACAGGATCAAGCTAATCCGATACTCGTATTCAAATATATCGGTTTTGTTTCACAGGAAATTGAAATTGAAGATCAAACTATCATCAATATTACAATGGCATCTGATGTGCAACTATTGGATGAACTCGTAGTTATCGGTTACGAAACCCGCAAAAAGGCCGACCTTACCGGAGCTGTTACCAGCATCAAGCTCGATGAAATTAGTACGATGCCGGTTAGTGGTGCTGATCAGGCATTACAAGGGAGAGCTGCTGGCATTAATGTGACCTCTAATACTGGTATGCCCGGCGAAGGTGTTCGTATTCGAATCAGAGGTATTGGTTCTATCAATAGCAGCAACGATCCCTTATATATTGTTGATGGCATTCCAACTGCAAACGCCTTAAATGTTCTGAACCCAACAGATATAGAGTCGATCAACATCCTGAAAGATGCTGCTTCAACTGCCATTTACGGATCTCGCGCCAACAATGGTGTAGTGCTGATTACTACCCGCAAAGGTCAAAAAGGAAAGCCACGTGTAGAATTTCAGTCCATGTTTGGCATGCAACAACACGGAAAACTGACCGAAATGGCAAACAAAGAACAATATGTAAAAATTTATAATGAAGCCGCGGCTAATGATAATGCTTTCATTGACAATCCACGTTTGCAGCGCAAATATATTGAACCTGATTTTGCAGCCGGTCTGCCCGATATTAATCACCTTGACGGCATATTTCGCAATGGCCTTATTCAAAACCAAAACCTTATGGTAAGTGGTGGAGATGACAGGCTAACTTATATGATTTCGGCTAATTATTTTAGTCAGGAAGGGATCATCATCGGAAGTGATTATGATCGGAAATCAGGTAAAGTGAGCCTTACGAGTAAAATCTCTGATGCGATCAAAATTGGAACTAATATCAATATGTTACAAAGTAATAACGACATCATTGGTAGCAGTGGCGATGGTTATGGCGGCAATGGAGGTAGTGTGGTGCGTTATGCTTTATTCCGCACACCGGGAATTGCCATTCGTGATCAAAACGGAGAATTTGTGGATTTGCCCGAACGACAAGACTTACTTGGAGATGGTTACAACCCTGTTGGATTAGCAACCTATGCCGAGAATAATATCAAACAAAACAGACTTTTTGGAGATGTCTTTATGCAGGTGCAACTTATGCCTGTACTTAGCTTCACCTCCACTTTTGGTGGAGATATTATTTCCTTGCAGCATCGTCGGTTCGATCGCAATTGGGGCACCAACAACCGTATCAACAATCCAAACCGCCTAACAATCGAAGACGGTCTAAGCAAAACCTGGACGTGGAGTAATGTATTTTCCTATAACACGATCTGGAACAAGAATCACAATTTTTCTGCCTTAGTCGGTACCGAAGCAATCAAAGGAAATGGATATCTACATTCAAGCACCCAACAGGATTTCCCTGATCAATCCAGCATATTGGTCTTTCTCGGAAATGGATTAGGCAATACGATGGTCAATGAAAATCGTTGGGGATATGCTTTGATGTATGTATTTGGAAAGGCAAATTATGGATATAAGGATAAATATCTGTTTTCTGCAACCTTGCGCCGGGATGGTTCTTCACGCTTTAGCGAAGAAAATAAATGGGGGACTTTTTATTCTTTTTCAGCCGGTTGGCGTATCGACAAGGAAGCCTTTATGAGTCGATTCGACAAGCTTAACTACTTCAAATTACGTCTTGGCTATGGTGCGATTGGCAACCAGGAAGTTGGAAATTACGCCTATTCCGATCAAATGGGATATAATTTTAATTATCCGTTCAATGGCACACTTTTCAATGGATATGCAATCACTGTTTTAGGCAATCACAACTTGCAATGGGAAACCAGTACACAACTCAATGCAGGATTTGATCTGGCCTGGCTTCAAGACAAAATCACACTCTCAATTGATCTCTACAACAAAGTCAACGAAAACATGCTCGTAAAAGAGCCTCTCCCACCATCTGCCGGCTATGCTGAACCAGCTTGGGTAAACAAAGGTAAAATCCTAAATCAGGGAGTTGAATTAGAAATGGTTTACAGAGCAAAAATTGGTGAGGTAGCTATGACTTTTGCTGGCAATGCAAGCTTTCAGCACAATGAAGTATTGGATCTGCCTGCTCCAATTTTGGGAGGAAGAATCGACAACGGTATCTACGCAACAAAAACTGAGGAAGGACATCCTATTGGCTCATTTTATCTTTATGAAATGGATGGGATCTTTCAGGATGAACTTGAGGTATTTACCAGTGCTTATCAGGGCGTAAATGTAAGACCAGGCGATGTTAAATTTAAAGACCAGAATGGCGATGGTGTGATTGACGAAAACGACCGTGTTCATGTTGGTAGTGCAATTCCAAAAGTTACAGCAGGTTTAAATATCAATGCTGTTTACAAACAATTTGATGCCAGTATTTTCTTTTATGGTGCTACAGGCCACAAAATCTACTACCAGATTGCTACAGACATCGAAGGTTTTTACAGGCCATTCAACGTAACAATGCGCTATTTCGACGAACACTGGACCGGGCCTGGCACCAGCAACACACAACCAAGAGCATCGTGGGCATCAAAAGCTAATAATACCAGACCTTCCACGCGCTTTTTGGAGGATGGTTCATTTATCCGATTAAAAAATGTTCAAGTGGGTTACACCCTGCCAAAGAATACAAGCAAAAGCATTGGCATTGAGCGTATTAGAATTTATGCCTCAGCCTATAACCTGCTCACATTTACTAAATACCCAGGACTGGATCCTGAGATGACAACAAGCGATAATTCGGCTGCAGAGGGTGATGCCGCTACCGGAATCGACTGGGGAACCTATCCTGTTGCCCGTTCATATAATATTGGAATTCAAGTTAACTTTTAAAATCAGGAAACATGAAAAAAATATTGATTGCTTTAATTTTAATAGGAAGTCTGGCAAGTTGTTCCAAGTTTCTTGATGAAGAAATGCAAGGAATCTACACCAGTCAAACTTTCTACAAAACTGATGATCATGCCGAATTGGCACTCACTGCCGCATACCAGCCCATGGCATTCAGCAGCATCAACAACCCCCTGTGGGTATTTGGTGATGTAGCTTCAGATGATGCCATTAAAGGAGGAAATCCGGGCGATCAAAGTGAAATTGAATTCATCGACCAGTTTACCTATACACGCGACAATGGCTTTTTGCTCAATATCTGGAAAAGATATTATGAGGGCATATCGCGTTCCAATGATGTGATTCACAGGCTTGGAGAAGATGTTACTGAAAATACAAGAACCAGGGTTGTGGCCGAAGCAAAATTTCTACGTGCTTATTATTATTTCCATTTGGTCAATATTTTTGGTGAAATCCCTTTGAAGCTTGAGCCGGCTTATAACACAGAAGACCTTCAGGTTGGTGTTTCACCCGTTGATGTCATTTATCAGCAGATCGTTGACGACCTCACCGATGCAGCAGCTCAATTGCCTGAATCAAATAGTTTGCAAGCAGGTCGGGCCACTAAGGCAGCTGCCTTTGGTTTATTGGCCAAAACAGAGCTCTTTCGAGCAAACTATGAAGCCTGCATCAATGCCATAGCATCACTGGAAAGTACCGGAAACTTTGCACTTGAAAATATTTACAGCAATAATTTTAATTGGCTGTCTCAAAATAATCAGGAGGTTGTTTTCGCTGTTCAACACCTTAGTGGACAAGATCCTTATGCCGGTAATGTGATGAACCAATGGTTTGCTCCACAACACGA
>JBFWIF010000077.1:0-11804 GCA_050256135.1 Acidaminococcaceae bacterium
ATGAAGTAGTCAAATTTGAAACTTCCTGATTTAGGATTGTGCGTCCAAATGTATCAATCAGTCTGATCCTGATGTTTCGTTGCATGGTAAAATTACTCAAATCAAGGTTTAAATACTGGCTTGCCGGATTGGGGAAAGTGTGGATGGTTGTGTTTGTTTTCTTTTGTTCGCCGATGAAAAACAGGTTTCCGGCAAGGTCGTCATAATTGTTTGCAATAGCCGTTGAATCAAGTGTATAGTTGTAAATTTTTACCATCGCTACCGCACCCGGACTGGCTTCGTTTGGAACCATCAAGTCGTCATGGAAGAAGTTTAAAACATTGTCTTCATCCAATAGGGCATCACCCGAATTGTCAGTGAAATTAATTTCAATTTCAGCATCTGTATAAACCTTTACTTCCTTGGTTTCTGCATCCCGGGTTATGACGTAATAGGTATATTCATCAACAGCAATGGGTGCTTCATCACTCATGGCTATATTGTAAAAATTTAATCTTCCGTTAAAAACATAGGCACCATAGTCTGATTTTCTGTTTTTCCAATCAACAACCCTTTTCCAGCTTGAAAGCTCATCAAAAACAAAATAAATTTCAATGCTGTAGTCTTCGCCCAGAAAATTTCCAGCTGCTGCATTGTCAAATTGGAATCCTGAATTCTTTTCAAAGCGGTAAACCCATTTTCTGGCCTCCCCAATTTCGCCCAGCTCATCCTCTACAAAAGTTCCCGGGTTGCCCAGAATAGTTAATTCCGGCCCGGCACCATTCATTTCGGTTAATGAATTCGTGAAATCATAGTGCAGCACAGTTTGGCCCTGCAGAAACAAGGAGACGAGAAGTGCTGATAATAATAGCGTAAATGTTTTCATAATCTTTAGCTTTTGAGGTTTTACATAAAAAAGGAAGTTTAGCACAAATGTAAGAAGTTTAGCACAAATGTAAGTGGCGTCAAAAGCTTAACTGATGAGTAAAATATCCTATTATTGATCCGGTTTTTACCGTATATTTTTTGGCTGTTTATTCCATCAAGAGGTCGAAGGTTGAATTTTCAGGTTTTAGTGGGAACTGCAATATTTTTGTGCCTGGCAATCCTCATGCGATATAATCATTACAAGAAACGGGTAAGACCTGGTGGGATATGGATTTTGTTTTGTAAGCCGCAAAGCATGCCGAAGAGCCAAGTGCTGTATAGGTTGTGGTAGCTGCCGGGATACAAAAACCATCAACCTGAGATCTATAGTTAAAATAAGTTGACAAATACGGTTAAAAGAATTATTTTTGTACGTATAAAACTATACGATGGATACAAAACTCACGCTCAAATTGGACAAATACGTCATCGAACAGGCCAAAGTTTACGCAGCTGCGCAGAATCGCAGCCTTTCGCGCATTATTGAAGCTTATCTCAAAACACTTGTTAATCATGAGCAATTAAAAGGTGAGGATGAAATTCAGATTTCTCCTTTTATAAAAAGTATGGAGACTGGAACCAAAATTCCGGTTGATCTGGACTATAAAACTGAATTTTTATCTCATCTGGAAGATAAACACGATTAACAATGAGATTATTCTGGGACACTAACGTAATGCTGGATTTTTTGGGTGAACGTGAACCCTTTTATCTTTCAGCAGCTAAAATTGCCACATTAGCCGACAAAAGAGCAATTCAGATCGTTGTTTCGTCATTG
This sequence comes from Acidaminococcaceae bacterium, assembly GCA_050256135.1. Classification (GTDB taxonomy): domain Bacteria; phylum Bacillota; class Negativicutes; order Acidaminococcales; family Acidaminococcaceae; genus RZYP01. Next base: position 1,685 of record JBFWIF010000077.1, read on the forward strand.
TCTTACGCAACGATCAGTTATTTCCTCACAAGATATTATGGCCTGGAAAAGACAAAAGAGAAGCTTCGGAAGTTTAAAGTAATTTCTGAGATAAGTGCTTTAGATGAAGTAATTATTGAAAAAGGCCTAAACTCCAATTTTTCAGACTTTGAAGATGCGCTGCAATATTTTTGTGCCTGGCAATCCTCTTCCGATATAATCATTACAAGAAACGGGAAAGATTTCAAGAAATCTGCAATACCGGTAATGTCTCCGGATGAATTTTTGAGTGGTATCATAAGACCTGGATGAAAGAAGCCTAAGTAGTTTTAGACTTTTTTATTTCAACTATCCTCAATTAGCAAATTCAATTCATGGGCCAATATCCACCGGATTGAAAGACGAGCAAACTGCAATTCAACTAAGTATTTTGGGAAATTTAAATATAGATAATCTATTTATAAAAACTCAGAAAATTTGTTAGCTATATCATATTCTAAATCTGCTTCAAATTTATTTGAATTTCTATCTTCTTTTATAATATTTCCTACTTCTAAGATTTGAGCCAAAGAAAAACTATTAGAAATAGTTAAAGATAATTTAAGATCGTTTACGAAAATTGATTTTGAATAAAAAGCTTCTTTGATTGCATCATCCTTAAGCCTTCCATTCGTTATAAAAATATATGTAAAAGAACATCCGTTTATTTCTCTGTTAATATGTTTAAAATATTGATTGTAAATTTCTTTTTGAGGTAGATTATGCATTTTACCAATTTCCTGTAATAATTGCTCTCTTGAAACAATTAATTCTTGCTTGGTTTTTGCTTGCACGAAAAAAAGTGTTTGTATTTGATTTACTAGGTAATTAATTGCGATTAAGTCAATACCTCCATCATTTGACTTATCAGTAATGAATATTTTATTGCTTTTTATTGAAGCAAGATATGCAGCACAAGCTAACAAAAATTCATTACCATCGCATTTATGAACCCAATCAAGCAATTCGTAGAAGTTTTCATTTGGAGGATTTAATTGACTGTAATCATTGTACCTGCTATGAAACCAGGTTATCAATACTTTTTCATTTGAGATAGATTGATACAATGGTTCTGGAAATCCTTGTTTCCTCATTTGATCACACTGAACGAATAGAAACTTCTTGATTTGAATTAATTCATCTTCATCACTATAGTGCCGATTAAAAAAAGCAATGTATTCAGATTCAATATTTATAACTGGGTTTCTGTTCGTTCCTGTTAAGATTTCAGTGAAAATCTTATCAGCTAGTTTTTTATAGCTCATTTCAATTATGTTGCTTTTGCGCGAGTAATAAGTAATTCGACTTTTGTCTTTAATTCTTCAGCTTTTGATATAAAACCACTTTCGTCAAAAGCACTATTTGGTATTTGATTTATAATTCCTAATACTCTATCAAAAGTTTTAATATAATCAAATGCAGGAGATTCTAAATATTTAACAGCATCTTCAATATGATACTCCTCTGAAAGAAGACCAACTTGGTCAGCTTTAATTAATTCAGATAGTAACCTAATTTGCTTTGGCTCATTGATTTTTCTACCATCTGAACTTTTTATTTTTATGTCTTTATTTGGACAAATCCAATTATAAAAATCTTTTATATTCTGTGAATTTTTGAATAAATATTCATTTTCATCCCATCCAAGCCAATTTTTAACGTCTCTTCTTGCTATTGCTTCCTCAAATAAACTATAATAATTATTTTGCGCCTGTTTACCATATTCATCATCGTTTTGCATCTGCTCTAAAGCTTTATATGCTCTATAGCGCTTCCCAACATCTTTTGCTGAAATCCCAAATGTCTGGCCAGCTTGTGTAAATGTTTCATGATTCTTTTCAATTTTATCAGCTAGCACCTTAGCGCTTTGAGCAGGTTCCCATTTTTTAATTCCACCAATGTGCCTAATTCCTTGTAACATCCAAGTTATGTCCTGCGAATCTTTACTTCCAGTATATACAAGGACCTCAATCGTTTCTATTGTCTTGAGAAAATTTTCCAAATATTTAGGTGTAATTCCTTCTTCATTTATTTCTTCATATTCAATTTCCGTTTTAAGTACTTTTAAGGCAGTTAACCTTCTATTACCTTCGATAACAACGTACTTATCGTTGTCAAACTCTCTGACTACTATTCTATCAAGGGGCAAAAAGCCATTACGTAAAATTGAATACTTCAATTCCGAAATATCATGTGATAGCATGTTTTTTAATGCTGTTGCCTGAACAGTATCGTCAGAGATTTTTTTATCTGGAACCCTCGTAAAAGATTTTTCTGTCCAAAATCTTGGATTATTTGGGTCTAAATAAAGCTTTCCAAAATCTATTACCTTTACCTCAAGTTCACTTTTATGCATAATGTTATTTTTTTCTTTCCCAATATTGTTTCACTTTAAATAATTTAGCAACCTCAAACTCCTTAATATTTGAGATCGCTTGGCCTTTTGCTATTTTCTCCATGCTTCTAGCAATGCTTTTGCTATTATTTCCTGACAACCCCAAGAATTTCTCCATTACCTTAATGTTTTTATCCTTGACATCCATTAGAAATGCTATTTCACACATTGTAGAAAAGTCAAAGTTAGGTTGGTTGTATTCCTCGATGCCTTGAGAAAGTAGTACAACCGCAACTCCTTTTGAGCGTATTTCTCGCAGCATCTTCTCAAGAATATCTTGGTATTTTTTTTCTTTGAAAATCACATGTGCTTCATCAATCAAAATCACATACCTCATAGACTTTATATTTTCGTCTATTGGACTATTGTCCATGTTCATGAAGGTATTGTATATGTAGTTGATAATCAAAAATAATGATGTGAAGCGTACTGAATTTGACAAATCACCAGAAAGAGATAAGTAAAGGTTTTTTGAGAAAAAGTTTGATTGATTTTTCGGATCATCTATGAATATATTATACCGGCTTAATTCACTCATTATTTCAGTCAGTGTGTCCTTTTTATCACCAACAATATCCTGTAAAATCTCATTTATCTTTTTAATAGACGGGTAGGCGCCTCCTTTTTGTTCAGTGAAAGCTTCAAGCGTTGCATCCCTTAATTTGCCTTTTTGTTTAATTCCAAGATTAGAGTACTTACATACAATGTCGACAAATTTATCTATACCCATATTTTTATTTACTTCATTTACATTGTCAATGAAGGTCAGGGGGTTTACTGGAAAAGGCGTTTGAGGTACATCAATGAATTCAGTCTTATTATCCTTAAAAAAAACTTCCAGTGCTTTTAAGTCATCTTTTTTAAGACCTTTAAAATCAAGATAAATATAATTTACATGACCATTTGATTGTTCATAAATTTGGGATAAAAACTCAAGAGCAAACTGGGTTTTTCCAGTACCGGAATTACCAGCAACTGCTATATGGCAGTTATTGTATATACTTGTATCGTTAAAGTTTACATAAATAGGTTCCCCATCTTCAATTCTTTGACCAACTTCAATTCGAATAGGATTTTGATAGTAGGATTTTTCAATGTTTTGTTGGTTGTTTTTAACCGGATCAAGTGATACTTTAAGATCCGATAATGAAAGTGCTCCTTTTTCAATATACTCCACAAGAAAATCAAAAAAAGTATAATTGTAATTGTCACGAAAAATTCCTTCAAGTAGTTCTAATCCATGGTCAATATGAAGCTTTATGTATTTGGGAATGTTTTCATTAGATTTATAAATGCCATAATGCTGACATACTAAGGCGATGAAAAAATCCCTGTATTTTTCATCAAAAAGAATGTGGTCTTTATACTCTTTTCCTTTAGAGTCATATAGGTTAGTGTCGTTTGATGTAAAATGTTTACCTGTTTGAAGTGAATAGCCAAGAGCAATACGAGCGATTACATTTTCTTTAGTGCCATGAGGAAGTTTTGATGTTAATTTTCTTACAACCTCTTGGTTTTTTTCGGATGTTCTTATGTTAATTTGCATTGTACAATTCGTTGTAAGTTTTCAAAAAATCACTTGGTGGACATTCTTTAAATTCTGATTTCTCGTTTGAAGTGTTTAGAATTAGGAAGGTCTTGCAAACCTTGGATCGAAGTTGATTAAATTCGTTTTCGGTTAACTCCTTATTAATCAGCGGGAAGATAACGACTTGCTTGGAAACATTTGGATAGAAGTGCTTGATTATATTTTCTGCATGTTGTTCATCGAACTTTTGCATTGGACTATCAATGAAAACTGGAAATTCAATATCGGACTCATCAACAAGAGCGTTAAGTAAAGCAGAGGCATACATTTGTCTTTCACCCATTGAAAGCGAGCCTTTGTCGATTTTTTTATTAGTTGAATTATAAAGCGTAATATCAATATCTTCACCAGTATGACTAATGTCTACCTCGACTCTTGTAATGAAATCCTTTTTATGTAACAAAGTATTTAAACCTTTTAACATTTTTTCTTCAAGTGACTTCTTTTTCTCTTCCTTGAATAGTGCGATAAAACTTTGTAGCTTATTAATTATTTGCTTAGTTTTTTGTTCTTTTTCAGAATACTCGCTGGATTCATCGATTTTTTTTCTCAGAATTTCTTGTTTTTGTCTCAAAATTTTAATTTGATTGTTGTGCTCACCAATTTTCTGATTTATTGTGTCAAGTTCATTATTTATAGATAGTATTCTTTTATCGAGTATTTCTTTTTTTCTTCTTAATTCAGCAATGTATTCATCTTCAGCAATTTTTTCAGCATCTCTGATTTTCCTACTTATTGAATCTAATTGATTTTTTAGTAAGGAATACTCAGTGTTGAGTTTTGAAAAAGACTCTTTAAAGCTATGTTTGATATTATTTATTAATTGGTTAAATTCATTGGTTTCCGAATTTGAAAAATCATGCAACACATTAAAATTATCTGGTATATCCGGAAAGTCAGCAAAAAAATGCTTCTTAATTAGCCGAACAATTTGATTCTCATAGAAATCTCTAACATTAGTATCAAAGTATAGTTTCTCTTCTATTCGTTGTCTCTCAATTTCTTGTTTTATTTGATTGATTTTTAAACTAACATCTTCTTGTTTAAACTTTTTTTCAGCAAGATTGCGTTCGTTGTCTAGCTGTTCAGATATGTTCATTAAAAGGTCGCCTGAAAGAGCGAAAGGAATTACATCAAAATAATCTTTTAAATTTTCCTGCACACTGGATTTTCTTTTTTCTAAAGAAAGTTGCTCTTCTTTTAATAAAGATAACTCATCTAAAGTCATTTTATCACCTTCTCTGATAAGCCTTCTTTGAATATCTTCAGCTTCTTTTTCTTTCTGATTTCTTTCATGTTTAAGTTCATCGATATTATCTACTAATGAATCTATTTCAATTTTGGTGTTTTCAATATCTGTATGAAGTTGATTCAACTCCTCCTTTTCCTCTGGTTTTGCTGATCTTCTTCTATACTCATCTTGTTTTTCCTCTAAATTTGCTTTTAAATCCTCATATTTTTGAATCCCGAGAACTTCTGAATATGCCTTACTTAGTTGCCTCCTTTGGTTGTTGGAGTTTATCTCGGCTAAGGAGACAATTTTTTCGGCATCAAAAAAGAAAAACTTGGCAATTTCAATTGGTAAAATGAAATCACGAATAAAAATTTCTTCGCCCTTTTGATTTTCTTTTGTTAAATCTTCAATTAATTGATTTTGGTAACCATCTATTAGAACTTCAACCCTGTCTGAGGTGTTGGATATTATGTTGTAGCTTCTTTTAATTGTAACTTCGTTACAGGTAACATCAGGAATCTGGACGCCAGAAAATGTAACAGCAACTGAGAATTCGGTTTCGCCATCTTCCTGGGCTTTTCTATTTAAGCTGTTTGCTATGTATTTTGTATAGTTACCTTTATCTCTTATCTCCTTCTCATATAATTCATCAACTTTTTCCATCTGCTTTCCATATAGGCACCAAACAAGCGACATTAGGAAAGTAGTTTTACCAAAGCCATTTTTACCACTAATAACTATGATATTTTTGTCATTTTCAGGTAAAAGAGTGATTTTATTATACCCCTTGTAAATTCTGAAATTTAAAAGTTCAATTTCTTTAATGTACATTTTCAGATTCTTTTTTCAAGTACTTTTCAATAACTCGTTCCATATCATCTTTCAAGCCGCGTTTGCGATTCAGCAAAGCTTTGCTTTTAAGCATAATCAGCAATTCCTGAATTAAATCGAAGTCTGATGGTTGTTCTTCGCACACTCCTTTGAGCAGGGCGATTTCTTTTTTGATTTTTTCGTCTTTTTTCTTCATATCCAAGACTTTATTATAAACGCTGTTGTATATTTCTGATACCTGATAATCAAAGCTCAGGTCTCTGTGCCAGATCACCTGGATAGCTACCAATTCCTGATTAGTGATAAGCTCCAATTCGGGTTTTTCTTTTTGTATTTCGCGCTGTGCAACTAAGACTTCCCTTAGCAATTGCGCCCGATATTTTTGAGTGTAGTTTCCTTGATGATGGCCTTCTTCTGTAACTGCAGCTTGTCCGTTTCTTCTAGTAGGCAACCTGTTTTCGGAAATATTCCTTTGTTCGACCATTTTTAACCTTAAATCAAGCAATGGTTTAAGCCATGGATAGCCTTTATTCACTAGCCCTGTCATTGACTTATCCTCTTTTACAACTGTACAAGTCCAGCAGCCAAACCTGCTCTGTCCACAGGAAGAGTGACTTTTATCTGTTACCATGGTTGGGCACTCATAATCATCAGCACTTGCATCTGTGTATATTTGAAATAACCTTGAATTATCAGCATCCCATGGTGACGTCATAGCGTTGATGATATACCAAACCTCCTCAAGCATCAAATCTTTAATTGGTGAGTAAACAAATGTTCCTGGATGGTTTGGATGTTTTGTAAGTCGCTTACCTTTAATGGCGTGTTTTTTAATAGATTTTGCTCTGTTAGCACTTTCAGCACTTCTTGTGCCTAACAAAATGATGGCTTCACCGTTTTCTGCAACTTGTTCTATTATGAAACGAGATGTAGGTTTAATTTTCATTTTGTCAGTACACCACCTGAAAGCATTATTAGGAACAGGATACCCTCGGCCAATTATATTGACCCAAAAAGTGTCTTCGAGTTTTGGAATAGTCTTTTGAACTTCAATTGGGAGACTCTGCTCAACAGAAGCTTGCTGTATTTTCTTTAATACTCCATAAACATATTCTGTTATTACAGGATTTTCGACCAGGGTATCATTGCATATGACATATACTTTTCGGTTTCGTAGTTCTCGGGGAATTTTTTTTAAAGCATACCAAACCAACTGTAACAAAGCTGTTGAATCTTTCCCCCCACTAAATCCAATAATCCAGGGTCTTAATGAATCATCATCCATTAAGTACTGATCCTCAAGTTCCGAGATAATATAATCTATTTTTTTCGACATGGCTGTGTTTAAGTTTTCAAAGATAGACTTTTTGTCCTTTATTTACTACTCACAAGAAATGTTACGGTCTTTTTTTGACGTAAAATTCTATGCTTGATTGGCAAGCGAAAGTCTCTAATACCCATTAAACCTCACCACCTCCTCAAAACTTTTTCTGATTTTCTTGCGCAGGCGATAATCTTCTGGCGGGTAGCCCAATGTGATTAACAGCGCCAGGGTTTTGTTTTTGGGTATTTGCAGCAGTTTTTTTGTGCCGGCTTCATCAAACCAGCCCAGCATGCATGTTCCAAGTCCTAGTTCGGTGGCTTGCAGGCAAAAATGCTCAGCAGCAATGCCGATATCCATCAGCGGAAACTCTTTCTTTTTGAGTCTGCTGCCCAGCTCGGTGAGTAGCTTGGGTTTTTCCAATACCAGGGCAACCACCACAGGAGCCTGATCTACAAAAAGATTGAAGGTTTTTAGCGGCCCGCTGCTGAGGGGTGCAAGTTGTTTTAATAATTCGGGATCATTCACTACCACAAAAGTCCAGGGTTGGCTGTTACTGGCCGAGGGAGCCAGGCGGGCAGCCTCAAGGCAAAGCCTTAGCTTTTCTTCCTCAACCGCTTTGGCCTGGTATTTTCGCACACTCTGGCGCTCAATAATCAAATCCTGGAATTTCATAGCCTCATTCGTTTGAAGTGAAAATCCTGCACCTTATTGCCTGCAGTGTTTTCGGTTCTGGCCTTAAGGGTGCTGTCGTTTACGAAAGAATAAATGATACGGTTCGGATAGTCGTGCGAAAGATTTTCAAAAATCCAGCTGTTGCCTGATTTTTCTTTCAAGGGGAAAGCTATACTTTGTCCATCGTTTTGTCCGGAGGCCTGTGCTTCATAAACCCAATTTCCTTCTTTTTGCCTCAGACGCATGTTCTCCAGAATCAGCGTGTCATTTCCTTTAATGGTAAAGCCTTTTCCTGTCAGACTTGAGTCGGCCATCAAAGTCCATTGTTCGTACAAAAGCGGTCCCTGCTCGGTTTTCCAAACGCCTTCCAAGCTGTATAAGTTTGAGGAAGGATGCTGGCAACTCAGCAAAAATCCCAGTATTAAAACCATGAAGAAAAGCCTGAAAGCAGGACTGAATCTCATGTGTTTACTTTTTTTGTTGCAGCCTTTGTTGCAGTTCAGCGGTTTGATTTTCGAAGCCTTTTTTGCCGAGCAGGGCAAACATATTCTTCTTGTAAGCTTCCACGCCGGGCTGATCAAAAGGATTCACTTCGAGCATATAACCACTTAGGGCACAGCCCATCTCGAAGAAATAAATCAGTTGTCCAAGGATATCTTCCGTGATTTCTGGAATACGGATGCGGAGGTTTGGCACACCTCCATCCACATGGGCTAGGGTAGTGCCCAGCTCGGCCATCAGGTTTACTTCTGAAAGGCGTTTGCCGGCAATATAATTCAGTTGATCCAGATCAGAATCTGCTTGAGGGATTCGTAAGTCATGTTTGGGTTTTTCAACGGAGATCACAGTTTCGAAAAGGTTTCGCAATCCGTCCTGTATGTACTGTCCCATCGAGTGCAGATCGGTAGTAAAGCCAACTGCTGCCGGGAAGATGCCTTTTTGGTCTTTGCCTTCGCTTTCGCCATAGAGTTGTTTCCACCACTCACTGAAATAGAACAGCTTAGGTTCGTAGTTGACCATGATCTCATTGGTTTTGCCACTGTGATACAAGGCCTGACGTGCAGCAGCATATTGCGCAATAGGATTGCCGTGAATTTTTTGTACAGCGCGGCTCATAGCCTCCATTTTGCGTGCTCCGGCAATTAGTTCATGGATGTTGATTCCGGCCATGGCAATGGGCAGCAAGCCCACGGGAGTGAGCACCGAATAGCGTCCTCCCACATCATCGGGCACTACATAGCTGGTGTAGCCTTCGCTGTCGGCAAGCTGTTTGAGGGCGCCGCGCGATTTATCGGTTATGGCCACAATGCGTTTGCGGGCTTCTTCCACACCATATTTTTGTTCGATATGGGTGCGCAACATGCGAAAGGCAATGGCAGGCTCAGTTGTTGTACCCGACTTGCTGATCACGGCCATGCTGTAATCTTTATGATTTAGGTAATCCAACAATTCGGCCAGGTAGTCCTCGCTGATGTGATGACCGGCATAAATGATTTGTGGGGTATCTTTTTTTTTAGCAAAATAATTGTTCAGGGCTTCAATCACAGCGCGTGCACCCAGGTAAGAGCCACCAATACCAATCACAACAAATACTTCCGATTTGGCTTGCAAGCTTTTTGCATGAGCACTGATTTGGTCGAGCAATTCATCCGAAGTGGACGAAGGCAGGTCAACCCAGCCCAGGAAGTCGTTTCCGGCTCCGGTTTTGTTGTAAATCTTGCGATAGGCTGAGATCACCTGGCGATCAAAGGCATTGAGTTCTTCTTTGGAAACAAAGTGATAAAGCTGATCCAGTTCAAGTTTTAGATTGATCATATTGATGGTTTTAGGGCGAGTGATTTGCCTGCGAAAATACGAATTTAAATGTTTTCTGACAGTCTGAAATAGTGTGTTTTCAGGTCATATTTAGTGCAAACGATTTCAACAGGACAAAAAAAAAGAGGCGGGAACCACTCCGCCTCTCTGAACCAAAAACCAAAATTTATGAAAACCTTTTTACGCACAATGTATTACATAAATTCTTGGTAAACCAAAATTACATGGGATTGTTAAGAACTG
>JBFWIF010000078.1:0-10846 GCA_050256135.1 Acidaminococcaceae bacterium
TGACCTTGTTATCTATCTGTGGTGTGCAGACCATCATGGCTATATTGCTCGCTTGAAGGCTGCTGTTGGTGCTGTAGGGTACAAACCGGAACAACTTGAAGTTCTTATTTTACAGATGGTCAGTCTTTACCGTAATGGTGAGCTTGTTAAGATGTCTAAACGTACCGGCCAAAGTGTTACCTTAAATGAATTGATTGAAGAAGTAGGAACTGATGCTGCACGTTTCTTTTTCATTATGCGTTCGATTGACAGCCAGCTTGATTTTGATCTGACACTGGCAACAGAAAAATCAAATGATAATCCTGTTTATTATGTGCAGTATGCGTATGCACGTATCTGTAGCATTTTAAAGCAAATAGCTGAAGAAAATATTGTCGTAAATGAGCAAGCTCAGCTTGCCGCTTTAACTGCGGAAGTTGAAATCAATCTTATTAAGAAACTTGGCGAATATCCGGAATTAATTGCGGCGTCAGCTAAAGAGAGAGCTCCTCATCGAGTAGCTCATTATGTGTATGAATTGGCAAGTATGTTCCATTCTTTCTATAACCAGTGCCGTATTCTGGGTGTAGAACCGGAAGTACAACAGGCTAGACTGCTCCTTGTTATTGCTGTGCGTCATGTTCTGAAACATGCGCTTGATATTTTGGGCATCTCGGCACCAGAAAGAATGTAGTGATAGTATTTGATAATTTAGCGGCGTTGAAGCGTCGTGGAAATAGCGGGGGAGGAAGAATATGACAAAATATATTTTTGTAACTGGCGGAGTAGTTTCGTCATTAGGCAAGGGCATTACGGCCGCTTCTTTAGGCCGATTACTGAAAAGCAGGGGATTTAAGGTTACTATACAGAAATTTGACCCTTATATAAATGTCGATCCCGGAACAATGAGCCCATATCAGCACGGCGAGGTTTTCGTAACTGATGATGGGGCTGAAACAGACCTGGATCTTGGTCACTATGAACGTTTCATTGATATTAACCTCTCCAAAAGCTCCAATGTGACGGCAGGACGAATTTACCAGACCGTTATTGACAAGGAAAGACGCGGAGATTATCTGGGACATACAGTGCAGGTTATTCCGCATATAACTAATGAAATTAAAGAACGTGTCTATTGTGTAGGTCATCAGGATAAAGCTGATTTTGTTATTACCGAGATTGGCGGTACGGTAGGCGACATTGAAAGTTTACCGTTTTTGGAAGCTATTCGTCAGGTAAAAAAAGAAGTCGGTAAAAATGATGTTTTATATATCCACGTTACCTTGATTCCTTTCATCGCAGCAGCTGGCGAACTGAAATCCAAACCTACCCAGCACAGTGTGAAAGAGCTGAGGGCAATTGGTATTACTCCTGATATCCTTGTTTGTCGCTCGGATAAAGAGATACCGAAAGAGATGCGTGAAAAAATCGCTATGTTCTGTGACGTTGATCAGGATGCCGTTTTCCAAGCTATTACTGCCGACAGTATTTACCAGGTACCGATGCTGCTTGAACAGCAGGGCATGGATGCGGTTGTGCTGCGTAAGCTAGATGTTGAAGACAGACCAAAAGACATGAGTGACTGGTATAATATGGTTGGCAATATTTTGCGTCCGCACAGCCATAAGGTAAAAATCGCTATTGTTGGTAAATATGTCGAGCTCCAGGATGCCTACATCAGTATCGTTGAGGCTTTGAAACATGCCAGCTTCTATAATGATGCTGATCTTACTATTAAATGGGTAAACGCTGAGAAAATTGAAGACCAGACAACGGATATGGATGAAGTGCTCGGCTCGGTAGACGGAATTCTTGTACCTGGCGGTTTTGGTGATCGTGGTATTGAAGGTAAGATCAAGGCTGTCAAATATGCCCGCGAAAACAAAATACCATTCTTTGGTATTTGCCTTGGTATGCAATGTGCTGTTATAGAATTTGCACGTGATATCTGCAGTATGGCAGGAGCCAACAGTACAGAATTTAATGAAAAGACACCTTACCCTGTTATCTATTTGATGCCAGAGCAAATGAGTGTAGAAATTAAAGGTGGTACGATGCGCCTTGGTCAATATCCATGCAAGGTCGCTCCGAATACATTAACGGCAAAAGCCTATAAGGAAGAGCTTATTCATGAACGTCATCGTCATCGTTATGAAGTCAACAATGATTTGAGAGAAGAACTTGTTGCTAAAGGACTTATTATCGGCGGTACTTTACCAAACGGCAAATTGGTAGAAATTGTTGAATTGCCGCAGGAAGTACATCCGTGGTTTGTTGGGGTTCAGTTTCATCCGGAACTTAAATCAAGACCGACTAATCCCCATCCTTTATTCAGAGAATTCATTGCTGCAGCAATTAAATAAGTTAGTGATTAAGGCAGGCGCTTCGGTGGCCTGCCTTAATCTATTGTTTATTGTGAAAGCAAATAACGATGCGATTTTGCCAGTCTGTCATTATTTTAACTGTTGGAGTATAATGGTGGTACATAGGTATGTACCGTTAGATAGGCAATGATTTTTTATGAGGTGAGTAAAAATGTTGAAACGTATTTTCATAAGTTCAGTATTGTTAATAGCGCTATTGTCATTTGTTATATCGCTGTTGGGCGGTAAAAACAATAAGGACGCTTCCCTGCAAATGGGCAGCCGCGTAGCGGTAATCAGGATTGAAGGACCAATAATGGCTGGAGATTCTGTTGATGGCCTTTGGGGAGAAAATGTTGCCAGCACCGGCAATATTATGGCGGAATTAAGGGCAGCAGCTAAAGACAAAAGTGTTAAGGCAGTTCTTTTACGCATTAACTCTCCTGGTGGCAGCGTAACTGCAGCTGAAGAAATTGGACGTGAAATCAAAAGACTGAAAACAGAAACTGGCAAGCCAGTTATCGCTTCCATGGGTGATACTGCTGCTTCTGCTGGCTATTGGTTGGCTGCCTGCAGCGATAAAATCTATGCTAATTCTTCTACCCTGACTGGCAGCATAGGTGTTTACATACCCTACATGAATACCGAAGACCTTTACAAAAAGATAGGAATTTCTGGTACAAAGATTAAAAGTGGTGAATATAAGGATATTCTTTCTAATGAACGTCCTATGAAGCCGGCAGAAAGAGAACTTTTGCAGAATATGGTTAATGAGATGTATGAACAGTTTGTCGGAGTTGTGAGTGAAGGGCGGAAAATGCCTGTTGATAAAGTAAAGAAACTGGCGGATGGCAGAGTTTATACAGGCAAGCAGGCGAAGGAACTAGGACTTGTCGATGAAATTGGCAATTATTATGATGCGTTGGATGCCACGGGAGCTTTGGTCGGTATTGAAGGTACTCCGGAAGTGAAAGATTTTAGAAAGCAAAAACCATGGGAATCTATTTTGGGAGCAAAATTATCAGAGTTTGTTGTGGGGAGGATAACTGAGAATCTGACTAACCAAAGTCGTATTTTTGAGATGCAGACTCCACATGCTGAGGGGTGATAGTCATGAGAAGAAAATCCTTTGATGTGTTATTTGAACCTAAACAGGGCATGGCTGAGCTGGTGAAAAAACCTACGATGTGGCGAAGTTTATTTTATTTCATAATCAGCGTGGGCGCTTTCATTGGTGTAATAACGAATGTGGTATTTGCAGAACAGTCAATGGCTGTCCGTTTTGCGATTTTAGTAGGATTTTTATTGATTAAACTAGTTGCTTTGGCTTGTTATGGTTGTTTTCTGCATGGACTAAGCGATATCTGCGGGGCACCAGGAGGAGATATTCGCAGTTTTCTTTGTATTCTTGGTTTTACAACTTTACCATATTTGGTTTTGACGCCAATTGCTCTTTTGGGAGTTAGGTTTGGCGGTGTTTGGCTGTTATTGATACCTATAGCCGCTTTGGCAGGCTTGGTTTGGTGGTTTTTTTTGGTTGTCCGTGCATTGCAGGTCGTTTATCTCATCAATTTTTTCAGAGCTGCATCGATTGTTGCCTTTAGCCTTTTTTTGCTTATGATTATCATGTTTATGCCATTTTATCTTGTTATAAAGATGATTGCTTTAAAGTTAGTCTGATTTTTCCTTGCGCAAAACTGTATAAAGTGTAATAATTTAATATAAATTGTTTATTTTTTGGTAAATAAGGATGCAAATACCTAGAAGGAGTGTTAAATAATGAACAGAGAATTATCAATGGAATTTGTCCGTGTAACTGAGGCTGCCGCTATAGCCTGCGGCCATAGCGTAGGGCGTGGTGATAAAAACGGTGCTGACCAGCTGGCTGTAGATGCTATGAGGAAAATGTTCGACACCGTCAATATCAGCGGCACGGTTGTTATAGGCGAAGGAGAAATGGATGAAGCACCAATGCTGTATATTGGTGAAAAAGTTGGCTGCGGTGGACCTGAAGTTGATATCGCTGTTGATCCTGTGGAAGGCACTAACCTGGTAGCTAAAGGACAACCTGGTGCTATAGCAGTAATTGCTATTGCGCCTAAAGGCTGCCTGCTTCATGCACCAGATATGTATATGGATAAAATAGCTGTTGGTCCACGTGCTAAGGGCTGCATTGATATTAATGCTCCTATTCAGGAGAATTTGGCACGCGTCGCAACAGCGTTGGAACGCAAAATTAAAGATTTGACAGTTGTTGTTCTTGACCGTGAACGCCATCAAGGTATTATTGAAGATATTCGCCGCGCAGGTGCTCGTATCCAATTGATTACTGACGGTGATGTTAATCCTGTAGTTAATGCCGGTATTGAAGGCACCGGCGTGCATATGTACATTGGTAAAGGCGGTGCTCCGGAAGGCGTTCTGGCAGCTGCTGCCATTAAATGCTTGGGAGGAGATTTCCAAGCAAGGCTTTGCCCTGAAGATGACGAGCAGGTAGCGCGTTGCCTGAAAATGGGCATTGGTGACATCAATCGAGTATTGACTTTGGATGATTTGGTAAAAGGTGACGACTGCATGTTTACTTCGACAGCTATAACTGATTGCAACCTGCTTAATGGCTTGAATTATTTCGGCAATGGCGTGCGTACACATACAATTTCAATGCGTTATATGACTGGTACAGTTCGTTTCGTGGATGCAGTACATACTTTTGACAAAAAGAAAATCGAAATAAAGCTGTAAGGCTTGGAACTTAATTAGTTTGATAGCAAGATAAAGAAGGGTTTTGGCTTTGGCTGAAGCCCTTTTTTAGCTTATCTGAAGAAAGCGAAGGAAATATATGCGTGATGAGCTTATCTCTCTTATAAAAAAAATAAATATGGTACGTGAAGCCGCTGGAGTTTTTTCGACTGCCGCGAAGGGTTTAAATATATTTGGATTAGCTGACACGCAGAAAGGCTGCTTTTTGGCTGCTCTGGCTAGTCTTCGTAAGAACAATGGCCCGTTGCTTTTTGTCTTACCTGGACGAGATGAAGTTCGCTACTATAGACGTGAACTTAATTATTTCTATCCAGAACAGGAAATGTTGGAATTCTACCCGGAAAATCTGACGCAGATTAAGGCGGAAGCCAAGAATCAGGAAGTTGCCGCTACGCGCATTATGGCTCTCAGGGCTATGTATGCCGCTGGCTTTAGTATAACGTTTGTGACAGCAGAAGCGCTTTTGCAAAGACTACCTTCTGTTGAATCTATTTTTAATAATAATTTGGTTGTGAAAGTAGACGATGCTTTAGAACAGGAAGATTTGATTGCCAAACTAGTCAAAATGGGCTATGAACGTACAGAACAGGTTGAAGCGCTTGGACAGTTTTGTCTGCGCGGCGATATTATGGATATTTATCCTATCAACGAACTGGATCCTATACGCATAGAGTGGTTTGATAATAATATTGATGCGCTGCGTAGCTTTGATATAAAGAATCAACGTGCATTAAATGTTAAGGAGTCTGTGGAAATTGTTTCTCTGGGAATAACTGAAAAGGCTGATGACACCAATGTTTTTGCATACTTATCCCCTATGGCAACCATTATTATGGACGAGCCTGCTAAAATATTTGAGACATTACGCAATTTATTCGGAGAAAATATCCAAGATTCCAGTCGTTTATTTACACCAGAAGAGATTATGGCAGCTTGTGAAAAACACGGTTGTCTGAGTGTATCAGCATTGCCTAACCGCTTTTTCAGTCGGCAGCAGACAGTTACTATGCCTGTCAGAGCAGTTGCACCTTATAACAGGAACATAGACCTCTTTGTAGCTGATTTGCGGGGCTGGCTCAATGATGGCCTTTCTCCACTAATCATGATGGGTAATATTGACAAAGCCAAAAACATGGCGGAAAGTCTGAAAAATAGAGGTCTTCCTGCTGCTTATGTTAAAGAAGGACCTTTGTATTCGCCAGAACAGATAAGCGTTTTTACAGGTGAATTGAGTGCTGGTTTTCGTTCCTGGGAAGAACCATGGCTGCTTTTGACAGAAAATGATATTTTTGGCGTGCAGAAGAAGCGTCGGATACGTCACAAACAAAGCGGAGCTAAAATACAGTTTTTTTCGGAGATTAAAGCTGGCGATTATGTTGTTCACGCTGTGCACGGAATTGGACGCTATGTAGGAGTAGAAACCTTATTGGTTGGCGATGTGCATAGGGACTATCTTCTTTTGCTGTATGCCAATGAAGACAAGCTTTATGTGCCTGTGGAGCAGGTAAGCTTGTTGCATAAGTACATTGGTAATGAAGGACAGGCACCGCGATTATCCAAAATGGGTGGTTCCGACTGGAAACGTATAACTAATAAAGCGAAGGCGGCCATTACAGAATTAGCTTCGGAATTACTCAGGCTTTATGCGCAAAGAAAAATTGTATCAGGTCATGCATTTAGACCTGATACAGAAATGCAACGAGAGTTTGAAGCCGGTTTCCCTTTTGAAGAAACTCCAGATCAATTACAAGCTATTGAAGAAATTAAAGGAGATATGGAAAAACCGATACCAATGGACAGGCTGCTATGTGGTGATGTTGGCTACGGTAAAACCGAGGTCGCTATCAGGGCTGCTTTCAAAGCTGTTACTGATGGCAAACAGGTTGCAGTACTTGTGCCAACTACCGTTCTTGCCCAGCAGCACTTTATGACTTTTACACAAAGAATGGAACCATTCGGCGTTAATGTAGAATTGATAAGTCGTTTTCGCACGCCTAGAGAGCAGCGTGCAACTCTGAAAAAACTGCGGGAAGGACAGGTTGATGTACTTATTGGTACCCACAGAATCTTGCAGTCTGACGTGCAGTTCAATGATCTTGGCTTATTGATCATTGATGAGGAACAGCGTTTTGGAGTAGGCCAAAAGGAAAAAATGAAGAAGTGGACTGTCGGTGTAGATGTGCTCACATTATCTGCTACACCTATTCCGCGGACTTTACATTTGGCTCTGGTCAACGGCCGTGATATGAGCATCATTGAATCACCGCCTGAGGACAGGCTGCCGGTAGAAACTTATGTGGCAGAATACAATGACGCTATGATCAAAGAGGCGCTGGAAAGAGAGATTCGCCGCGGCGGCAGAGTGTATTATGTGCATAACAGGGTGCAGGGCTTAGAAGTATTGGCACGCAAAATAAGACAGTTGGTTCCTGGCATATCTGTTCGCATTGCGCACGGTCAGATGCCTGAAGAAATGTTGGAAGATGCGATGATAGGTTTCTATGAAGGTAAATTTGATGTGTTGTTGAGTACGACAATTATTGAGAATGGCCTCGATGTGCCGCTTGCCAATACTATTATTATTGACGGTGCTGAGAATTTCGGCTTGTCGCAGCTCTATCAGATGCGTGGCAGAGTTGGCCGTTCTTCCCGTCTTGCATATGCGTATTTTGTCTATAAAAGAAATAAGGCTTTGAGCGAAATAGCGGAAAAAAGGCTGCAAGCCATCAAAGATTTCACCGAATTGGGTGCTGGGTTTCGCATTGCGATGCGTGACTTGGAAATCCGTGGCGCGGGTAATCTGCTTGGAGCACAACAACATGGTCATATTGCAGGCATAGGTTTTGCTGCTTATTGCGATTTGTTGGAAAAAACCATTAACCAAATGAAGAGCGGTCAGCCATTGACTGAGGCAGAGCCGGATCCAGTGCTGGAAATGGATATTGATGCTTACATTCCAGATGATTATATTGAAAATCCACGCTATAAGTTGGAATTATATCGCCGTTTTGCTGATATGCAATATAAAGAGCGCGAAGATTTTATGGATGAAATTATAGACCGTTTTGGCAATCCACCTGAACAAGTTATCGCTCTGTGGAAGGTTGCTATAATCAGAAGCCTGTGCCGCGAAATAAAAATAACTGGTATAGTTGCTAAAAAGGGTGAAATTCGCATTACGTTTGCGGAACATACTCTGACGGATCCCGAAGGTATTATGGCTGTAATCAGGGAAAATGTGCCTTATATAAAATTCAGGAGCGGTACCCAGTCGCAGCTGATTATTAAAACAGCAAAACTCAAGACAGATGCTTTATCTTGGCTGGAGAAGACTTTATTGCGTTTTATCAGGCACGAATAAAGCTGACAGGCACTTGTGTTTGCTTTATAATTAAGAAATATAGAAAGGGGTAACAACATTGGTTAAGGACAAATTTTTGCGCGGTGCATTGATTTTGACTGCAGCAGGTCTGATGGTTAAGATTATTGGCGCTTTTAACCGTATATTGTTGTCCAGATTGTTAGGTGGTGAAGGTATTGGCCTTTATCAGATGGCTTACCCTGTCTATCTCTTGATGGCTGCAGTTTCATCAGCGGGAATACCAATAGCTATTTCTATCGTAGTGGCGGAAAAAATAGCAAAGAATGATTATGCAGGTGCTGGTAGAATTTTTCGTGTTTCTCTGGGATTAATGATTGTTACCGGTATTTTCTTTGCTTTGATTTTATATGGCATGGCAGGTTTTTTGATTGAAAATAATATTATTCGCGATGAACGCGCCTATCAAGCCTTGATTGCACTTACGCCAGCTGTTTTTTTCTCAACCATTCTGGCTAGTTTCAGAGGTTACTTTCAAGGTCATCAGATGATGACACCACCTGCAGTATCACAGATTTTAGAGCAGTTTGTCAGGGTAGTAACGATGGTTTTGCTTGCATACTATCTGTTGCCTTATGGCTTGGAATATGCGGCGGCAGGAGCGGCTTTCGGCGCCGTACCTGGAGCTGTAACTGGTTTGATTGTGCTTTCGTTTTTCTATAAAAGGTATCGCAAGAATTGGCAGCAGTTACCAGATAGCAAGCATGTTGGCATGCAGGAATCAATCAAGGAAATTGCTGTACGTTTGGTAAAGCTGGCTCTGCCGGTTTCTTGTGCTAATATGATGCTGCCTGTTGTTACAGGTATTGATATGCTGATTATTCCTGGCCGCTTGGAAGTGGCCGGCAATACAGTGGAACAAGCAACAACTTTTTTTGGCTATTTCGCTGGTATGGGTTTGCCGCTAGTTATGTTGGCAACCATACCAACGACATCATTAGCAGCCAGCATAGTACCTGCTGTTGCTGAAGCCCATGCACTTCAGAACTTCGAAGGTATTCGCCAAAAATCTCTTACGGCCATTCGCCTATGCCTTTTATTGACATTTCCTGCAGTAATTGGCTTGGCAGTTTTATCAGAGCCTATTTCTCTTTTGTTATACGGAACAAAAGCTGCAGCTTCCTCAATTGCGCATTTGGCACCAGCAATCAGTCTTTTGGGGTTGCACCAAATTACTACAGGCATGTTGCAGGGAATGGGTATGACCATGATACCGATGCTGAATATGGTTGTGAGCACAATATTAAAGATATATTTGGAGTGGCAGTGGACGTCAGTTCCTAGCTATGGTATCGTAGGAGCAGCTTGGGCTACTAATATTAACTTTGGTTTGGCAGCCGTACTGAACTTATTATTCCTTTTACGTTATTCGACGTTTTCTTTTCCTTTGTCGAAGGCCGCAAAAATTCTTACGGCAGCTATCTTAATGGGTGTTTGTGCTTATTGTACCTACTTAGAGTTGGCCAAATACCTGGCAGGGAATACTGCAAGTACGTTACTGGCAATCCTAAGCGGAAGTATAGCATATTTTATTGTGTTGATTTTTAGTGGTGAACTGAAGGCAGCAGAAATACTAAAAATACCTGTTTTTGGTAGTAAACTAGTTAAGTTTTGCAAAAATATGCATTTAATGAGGGATGAAAAATGAGCGAAGGTAGTCTTACAATAGTAGGTTTAGGGCCTGGTGGCGCTGGTTATCTTTCTTTGGAAACAAAGCAGGCATTGGAACATGCGGAAAAAGTTATTTTACGCACTGCCGTACATCCTACGGTGACGCAACTGGAAAACGAAAAGATGAAATTTGTCAGTTGTGATCATTTTTATGAGGAAGGACGCACGTTTGAAGAAGTATATGCTAAAATAGTAGATTATGTTGTGACAGAAGCTAGCGGCTGTAAGGTCGTTTATGCAGTGCCTGGCAGCCCATTGGTGGCTGAAAGAACTGTTGTTTTATTGCGCGAGACCTGTGCTAAGAAGGGAATGTCTTTAGAAATCCTGCCAGCAATGAGCTTTCTTGATTTGGCGTATGTCAAACTGAATTTGGATCCGATCACAGGACTTAGAATAGCTGATGCGTCTGACAAAAAAGCTTTGTCAGACGCTGGTAGATATCCTCTTATTCTTACCCAGGTTTACAGCAAGATGGTTGCTGCCGATTTAAAACTAAACCTTATGGAAGTAATGGAAGATGAAACAGAAGTAATTTTTATGCGTAATCTGGGATTGCCTGATGAGCAGTTTAAAGCTATTCCTCTCTACGAATTGGATTGGCAGGAATATATTGATCATTTGACAACGGTTAACGTGCCTGTTTTAAAAACAAGCAAAATGGATATGAAACCGTTAGTCGAAGTTGTTAAATCCA
>JBFWIF010000079.1:0-10709 GCA_050256135.1 Acidaminococcaceae bacterium
TCGTTGCCTGTGGTACTGCTTATCATGCAGGTATGGTCGGTAAGTATTATTTCGAGCAACTGGCACGTGTGCCGGTAGAAGTTGATATTGCGAGTGAATTCCGTTATCGTTCGCCTATTATTGACAGCAACTGCTTAACAATAATAATCAGTCAATCTGGTGAAACAAGTGATACGTTGGCAGCCTTGAGGGAAGCAAGACGTCTTGGCTCCCGCACTTTGGCTGTTACTAATGTAGTTGGCTCCTCTATAGCGCGTGAAGCTGATCAGGTAGTATATACTTATGCCGGTCCTGAAATTGCTGTTGCTTCTACCAAAGCATATACCACGCAGCTACTGTTGATGCTGATGCTCGCTATCTATGTGGGACAGATCAAAGGTACGCTTTCTGCTGGTAGAGCCAAAGAATTAGTTGCTGGGATTAAAGTAATTCCTGAGCAGATCCATGAACTGCTCGAAAATGTAGACCAATTGAAAGTATTTGCTACCAAGTATGGCACTAGTGAAGATGTTTTCTATCTTGGCCGTTCTCTTGACTACGCTGTTGCCTTGGAAGGCGCGCTGAAGATGAAGGAAATATCATACATCCATGCAGAGGCCTATGCAGCTGGCGAACTGAAACACGGAACGCTTGCTTTAATTGTTGAAGGAGTGCCGGTTATAGTATTGGCTACCCAGGAAGATGTCTATGAAAAGACTGTAAGCAATATTCAGGAAGTTAAAGCCAGAGATGCCGTCGTTATAGCAATAGCCATGGAAGGTGATGACCGTATTCCTAAGTATGCGGACCATGTTATTTTCATACCGCGTGCAGAAAAATATCTGACACCGTTGCTTTCCGTTCTACCTTTGCAATTATTAGCTTATTATGCAGCACTTACTAGGGGCTGCGATGTTGATAAGCCACGAAACCTTGCAAAATCAGTAACTGTTGAGTAAAGCAAAAACTCAATAATGATAAAAATGCCGTAGCTAAAAAGCTACGGCATTTTTTATTTATACAATAATTTAACTCGGAAATTTATCTTCAATTTCATCCAGAATGCGTACCATATCAGTGAATAAACCACCAATTTCAGGAACAAAGTCCGTCAGAGTCAGTTGCCTCATCTCTAAAAAGCACTTAATCTGGCTGGTGCGTGCTTCTGCCAAAGAGCCTGTAAGGAGGATTTCAAGTTCCGGTGACGGTGCAAAACTAAATTCGCCGAAGAGCGCAATACATTTTGCCGTTGAGTGTAATACTTCATTGAAATCAAGGCAGTAACCCTTTGCAATCCTTAAATCGTATAAGCTGCGCGCAATTCCTCTGACTTGGATGGTCATACGTTCCATACGATTCAGGATTATGGATAGTTCTTCGACATACTGGCGCTCTTGCCTGTGAAAAGGTGTATAACGTAATGAACTTAATGAGAGCAAGAGATTTTCACACTCTTTTTCCGTTTGTTGGACTAATTGCCTTGCTTTTTTAAGGTCAGTTTCTAGCTTCTCTTCGTTGGAACATCCTTCCATATTATACAATGCATCTGAAAGCCTTCTGGATAATTGTAATATTGCTTGCTTAATTGCTGCGGAAGCATTCGGCGGAGAGATAAACATGTTAATAATGACGGCTGTGAGAGCACCGACAATTGTTTCTATAATACGTCCAACCATGTAACCGTGTTCCTGCCCATAACCGAGAACCAACAAGGCGCTTACACCAACCTGAGAGATAATTTGCTGATTAAGCTGAAAGGCTGTTGATAGTGAAAAAGCAAGTAAAATAGCAATTAGAATAGAAATGCCGCTGATTACAAAGAAGTGACTGATTAAAGCCCCGATGCCAACGCCTATGATAACTCCCAAAGTGCGGTAAAGACCTTTTTGTATAGAGTCCGCTATTGTAACTTGGATAGTTAATATAGCAGCTAAAGGCGCAAATATCGGGTAAGGATTATCAGATAAAAAAAGGGCAAGCCCATAGGAGGATCCTGCTGCGAGAGCGGTTTTTACTACTTGCAGAGTCAGGCCGATTTTGGCTAATGACTCCAGACTGAATTGACTATACTTCAAAATAGGCTCATCTCCTGTTGGTGTTTATATCAATCAAACTCCCGTACCATCAAAGGCAGGGATAAAGTCAGAGCTTGCCGCTTCTCCATCCTGGACAAAACCGTCTTCAATACCAGAGTCAAATAAGTATGCTTCAATTTTCCTATACTCTGCTTTTGAAACTGCACGGTTAATTTCTGGATACTTAGCGGCATCACCGCAAGGAATATATTGATGCATGAGACTGAAAAGTACCTGCCCTGGTTTAAATGTTTCAGATACCCAATCAATGACACGTTTACTGTTATCAATGAGACCCGGTAAGATCAGATGCCTTATCACAACGCCGCTTTGCAGGATTCCTTCATCATCAATGATGTAGTCACCGGTTTGGCGGTACATTTCCTTGATAGCGGCAGCAGCAATTCGGAAATAGTCAGGAGCATTACTATATTTGATTGCCGCCAGATTGTCTGAGTATTTAAAATCTGGTAAATATATCTGAATCTTTCCTTGCAGTTTTTTCAAAGTGTCGATAGTTTCGAATCCGCTGGTATTGTAGACGACAGGAACCGACAGTTTTTCCTTGAGGCTGGCAATAATTGCTTGTGTGAAATGAGTAGGTGTCACGAGATTTATATTGTGAGCACCCTGCGCAATAAGGTCTTGATAAATCTTTTGCAGATGTTCTATCGTTATTTCTTTGCCAAAACCTTCACAGCTGATTTTATGATTTTGACAAAAAACACAATGCAGATTGCAGCCACTGAAAAAGACAGTGCCAGAACCACGTGTGCCGCTGATACAAGGCTCCTCCCACATGTGCAGGTCTGCGCGGGCCACTATTGGCTTCATACCGCAGCCGCAGGAGCCGAAGGTGCCGCTTGAAGACATGGTTTCTGGGCGGTCAACGCCGCAGCGGTGAGGACAAATATAACAGAGAGTCATTCAAACATCTCCCTTCTGGATATTTATTATTGTAACACAGAATATACAAGCTGCAGCAGACAAAGGTCAATTTTCTTCTGTTGTCAGGCACAAAAGAAGATGTTGCAAAAACGACAAACACTAATATCATGAAGGTTACTTGTATATACAAGACAGACAAAAGATAGTTTTTCTGCCCAAGGGGGAAAGAATTCCTCTGGCTGCTTCCACACGCGACAATTCGCCTGCAAGCAGTCGGTCGCTGATGTGCAGCAAGCCCGTCATTTCTTTCCTCCTGGACGGATAGATTTTTAAGTATTTTCCTTCAAAGCTTGTTAAAATAATAAGCACTTGTTTTTGCGGTAAGATCATTTGTTATTAATCAACCAATATTGTTTGTAAGTCAGATATGAGGCGGTTCTGATTGACAAAGAAGATGGTGAAAGGTATAATCGATTCTAGAGAGGTCATATAACTGACGGAAGTGGATAACCACATGGAGTATGACTGGTATGAGCCGACCGTCTGGGCAGAAGCAGCCCGGAGTGGCGGCTTTTTTCATATGAAGAAAGGGGAATACAGAATGAATGAATTGAAATTGAAGTATGGCTGCAACCCTAATCAGGATCCGGCACGTATATATATGAAAGATGGCAGTGACTTGCCGGTTGAAGTGTTAAACGGACGTCCTGGTTATATTAACTTTCTTGATGCTTTTAATAGCTGGCAATTAGTGAAGGAATTAAAAGAGGCGACAGGCCTGCCGGCAGCAGCTTCTTTTAAACATGTCAGCCCTGCCGGAGCAGCAGTCGGTTTGCCCATGACAGATCTCCTGAAAAAAATCTATTATGTCGATGACCTGGAACTTTCTCCACTTGCTAGTGCCTATGCAAGGGCGCGTGGTGCCGACAGGATGTCTTCTTATGGCGACTTTGTTGCACTTTCTGATATCTGCGATGAACAAACGGCAACTATGCTGGCTCGCGAGGTATCCGATGGTGTTATTGCACCTGGTTATACGGATAAAGCACTGGAAATACTTAAAACAAAACGCAAAGGTACTTACAATATTATCAAGATAGATGCAAATTATATCCCTGCGCCTGTAGAAAGCAAAGATGTTTTTGGTATAACCTTTGAACAGGGCCGTAATGAAGTAAAAATTACCAAAGAGCTTCTAGAAAACCGTCCTACCAATAATAAAGAAATACCGCAAGCAGCTGCCAGAGATCTTTTGATAGCTTTGATTACGCTTAAATACACTCAGTCAAATTCTGTTTGTTATGTCAAAGATGGTCAGGCTATAGGCATAGGAGCAGGACAGCAGTCACGTGTTCATTGCACTCGCTTGGCTGGTAATAAAGCTGATAACTGGTATCTGAGACAAAACCCTAAAGTACTGGCACTGCCTTTCAAGGAAAGCATCAGACGCCCGGATAGGGACAATACGATAGATGTATATATTTCTGATGATGATATGGATGTTTTGGCTGATGGGAGCTGGGAACTGTTTTTTAGTGAAAAACCGGAACGCCTTAGCCATGAAGAGAAGAAAGCATGGCTGGAAACTCTGAAGGGAGTAGCTCTTGGTTCGGATGCCTTCTTCCCATTTGGTGACAATATAGAAAGAGCACATCGCAGCGGTGTGGAGTTCATTGCGCAGGCAGGTGGTTCTATTCGCGATGATAATGTTATTGAAACCTGTGATAAATACAATATTGCAATGGCCTTTACAGGCCTGCGTTTATTCCATCATTAAAAAAGAAGTTCCTGTGCATAGTAAGTTTGCACAGGAACTTCTTTGTTTTTAAGTTTTATTTTTTCAAATCAGTAATAATAGCATTGCCAAAGCGCGTGTTTTCTGTTTTTGCTCCAATCATATCAGTACTGAAAAGCATTGCACCTGCAAGGTCTGCTTTTGTTAAATTAGCAGCACGCAGGATGCTTTGCGTTAGATTGGTGTTCTTTAGATTAGCTTCACTTAAATCAGCATTTTGCAACTTGGCATTATATAAATTAGCGTCAGTGAAGTTTGTCTTACGTAAGTCAGCCTGGTAAAACCAAGAATTAGCCAGATTGGCAAAGCGGAAGTCTGCTGAATAGGCATTAGCATAATCAAATGTCGCTTCTCTGATATCAGCTGAGCGAAATGTTGCAAAGTCAATAATAGCATGATTAAAGCTGGTTCGGAAAGCATTAGCTCCGGAAAAGTCAGCACGCGAAAAAATGGCTTCTCTCAGATTGGCATGTGACAAATCGGCATTAGTAAGATTAGCATTTTCAGCATAAACATTTTTCATATTGGCTTTAACTAATTTCGCATCAATTAAAGATGCATTTTCTAAAGCAGCTCCTTCTAAGTTAGTAAAACTTAGATTTGCTCCTGCTAAATTAGCATCTGTCAGGTTTGCGTTCGTTAGCTGTGCGCCGGTAAGATCTCCGTGAGGACAGCTGCCCGTTGTCAGAAGCCTGTCAAGATCTGCTTGGTTGTAGGCTAATGCTGGCATTGTATTGAGTAGCAAAATTAAGGATAAAATAAGTGTTTTTTTACCCATGATTAGCTCCTATCCGACAGTTCTGCCAGAAACTCATGTGAACTATCAGGTAATCTATCGATAATTTTCCAGGGTTCGTGTTTTGCAAGTTCTTCAGCGCTGTAAGAAGAACCAGCCAGAACAATCAAAGAACGGGCACCGATTGCTTTAGCACATTTAATATCGTTAGGAGTATCCCCTATGATCGTGACTTCTTCCGGCTTAATAGCAGGATTTTTGACATAAAGTTTATGAAATGCCGCTTGTGCAAGGATTGTGCGATCTTCGCTCAGTTCGCCGAAAGCGCTTAAACTATAGTCAAAGTATTTTTCAATGCCATAATGTTTCAGTTTCATATGGGCGGCATGGCCAGCGTTCCCTGTCAAAAGCGCCGAAATGTAGCCAGCCTCATTTTGGTCCAGATAGTTTAAAACATTTTCTACATTTGGCAGAAGGCGACCTTTATGTGATTGCAAAAATTCCGGTAATAATCTGTAGTAGAGAATTAAAAGACCTGCTGCATCTGAGGCTTTGCAGCTACCTTTGATATCTGTAATTGCTCTTTTGATAATGTGTGAATCCGTGCAACCTGCCAGTTCATGGGAAAAAGTAAAATCATTGCAGTTGTAACGAATACGTATCGCTTCTTTGAGGGCATCAATACCGGCACGCGCAGAAAGGAGCAGCGTACCATCAATGTCCCAAAATAAATAGTTCATTGATTCCTCCAAAAACTTTAATCCAATATATAAATTATTCTGATTTCGGTTTCATTACTATTTTTAACAATTTGTTGCCGGCATTTTTGGCCCGATGCATTGGTTTTATCTGTGATTTGCGCCTAGGCTTCATATCATTCTGGGAACCGAAGTCTCCGCGTTGCAAAAAGGTGATTTTTGCTTTATCAGGTGAAAACTGTTTCTTAATAAATCCTACCAGGCGATCAGGGTCAGCATCGTTGTTACAAGTAAAAATATCAACTGCGGCAAATCCTAATTCGGGATAAACATGCAGATTTATATGACCACGTTTGCATGGAACACTGAAAGAGTATTCTCCATTTTCGTCAGCATTATAGTGAATAGAATAAGCACCAATTTTATAGTCATCAACTGCTTTTTGCAGAATTTCTTCAACTTTTTTGCAGTCTGATAATATCTCATCTTTGCAGCTGTACATATCTATGGCGATTTGAGCACCTTTTAATTTCACGGAAAAGCTCCTTCCACTTATGAAAATATTAGCATAATGATATCTAGTTATTCGATATATTATAGCGTATTGACTATAGAATGTCAAAATGATGCCAGAAGTATGCTATAATAAAGAACATAGGTTCGGTAATGGTGGTGATGATATGGATGAGATGGAAGCAACGATTGAAAATATAGTTTTTCAGGCTGAAGATGGCAAATTTTCCGTTTTCCGTGTTCGCAGCGTAAAGCAGGGAAAAATAGCGGTTGTCTACAAAGGCGTAGCCCCTTTTTTGGGAGAGCAGGTCAAGTTGTTAGGTAACTGGGCGGAACACCCGAAGTTCGGCCGCCAGTTTCAAGCTGTAACCTGGCAAACATTGCAGACATCATCGGCAGCTGGCATTGAACGTTTTTTAGGATCAGGCGCCGTACGCGGTGTTGGCAAAGCGATGGCGGCCAGAATAGTAGAAGTGTTTGGCGAGGATACGCTTAAAATTATCGGTGAGCAATCCTACCGGTTAACAGAAGTTGCTGGTATTGGGAAAAAGAAAGCAGATATTATTGCATCCTCCTATGCTGAACTTTCAGATATGAAAGAACTGATGCTTTTTTTGGAAGAACACGGTATAAGTTCTAATTATGCACCAAAGATACAAGCGAGATATGGTAATACAGCGCTTAAAAGGATTGTCGATAATCCTTTTTGTCTTGCTAATGATATAGTAGGTATTGGTTTTCGTACAGTTGACAGACTAGCAATGTCGATGGGTATTAAACCTGAAAATGAAAGCAGGATAAAGGCTGGAGTAGAATTTGCATTGATGCAGACAGCTTCAGCGGGGCATACTTGTTTACCAGAAGAAAAGCTGCTTAGCGAAACAGCGCGGCTTTTGCAAATTGCTTATGCTGAAGTTTATGAGGTTTATAAAAACCTGATAAAAGATGACTTGTTAAGAACGGAAGAGTTTGCCGGTACACGCTTGGTCTATCCAGAGTATCTTTATCGTGCGGAGATTGGTGTGGCAAGAAGACTTTTGTATTTACGGGACAAGGTAAACCGAATCTGGCAGGTTGATTATCAGTCTGTTATTGAAAATTGGGAACAAGAAACTGGTCTGAAATTAGCAGAAGCACAGATAGAGGCGATAAGTGCTTCCGTTGAACATGGTATCTTTATTCTGACTGGCGGGCCTGGTACTGGTAAAACCACTGTTGTTAAGGGTATTTTGGCAGTCCTTGAAAAGGCTGGTTGTAAAATACTATTGGCTGCTCCTACCGGAAGAGCTGCCAGAAGACTTGCTGAATCAGCTGGGCATTCGGCCTCTACCGTGCATAGGATGTTGGAATATACTCCTAACGGAGAAGCTTATTTTTTTGGGCGCAATGAAGAAAATCCACTGGAAGCAGACGCTATTATTGTTGACGAAGCTTCTATGCTGGATATCACACTTGCACATAATCTTCTGAAAGCGGTCTCAGTAGGATGCCGGTTGATTTTGGTCGGTGATGTTGACCAGTTGCCTTCTGTTGGACCTGGAACAGTGCTTAAAGACATTATTCGCAGTAAAATGATGCCAGTAGTTCGTTTAAATAATATTTTTCGCCAGGCGGCCTTAAGTCCTATTGTCTTAAATGCACATAGGATTAATAAAGGATTACAGCCAGAATGCGATCAATGTAACGATTTTTGTTTTACAGAAATTAATGACGAAGGTGCGGCTGCGAAGTATATTGTCGATAACTATGAAAGAATAACTGCCAGTGAGGGCTGGGAAGGAGTGCAGGTTCTTTCACCAATGCATAAGAATCCTTGTGGTGTTATGAATCTGAACAAGATGCTGCAGGAGAGAATGAATCCGGCAGAACCTGGCAAGGCAGAAATAATGACACCGAACGGCTTATTGCGTGCAGGCGATAAGGTTATGCAGATTCGCAATAATTACGAAAAAGATGTTTTCAATGGTGATATAGGTAGGATTGACAGGATTACCGGAACTTCTGTCAGTGTGCTTTTCCCCGAAAGGCCAGAAGGAGAAAGAGTAGATTATGTCCAAAGTGAATTGGATGAATTGCAACTTGCTTATGCAATGAGCGTTCATAAGGCACAGGGCAGTGAATATCCTTCGGTTATTATGCCACTCGTTCCCAGTCATTTCATGCTGCTGCAGAGGAATCTGTTTTATACGGGGATAACGCGTGCTAAAAAGAGAGTGATATTGGTTGGCAGCCGTGCGGCTGTGAATACAGCAGTTAGCAAAGATGACATGAGAAAGCGTTATTCTTTGCTTGCCGAAAGGATGCAGGAAGAAAGTAATCTAATCTAACAATCAAGAGGCGAAGTTAAATGCCAAGTTTTTGGCAGTTATTTATAAGTATCTTTTTCCCACCTGCTTGTATCGAGTGCGGGCAAAGAATTTCCGAAGGAATGTTTTGTTCATCTTGTAGAAGAAAGTCAGAAGATTTTAGAATATTAAGGTCTGATGAATATTGCGGACCTGATATTGAAAGCATATGCTTGTTTTATCGTTATGATGCAGGCATTAAGCAAGCTCTGCATGATGTTAAGTTTCATGGGAAGAAGAGCTTGTTAGCTGTCATGTCGGAGGAAATGATGATACTTGAAACACCAAAACGTGTTTGCAAGATATGGCGTCTACCTGAGAATATCTTTGTTGTTCCAATACCAACGGATAGGAAACGTGTTGCAGAACGTGGTTATGATGTGCCCAATGGCATTTTCAGGCACTGGGCATTGACGCAAGGTTTTGTATGGTATGAAGCATTGTCAAGAATTCGTTCAACCCAGCCTCAATATGGCTTGAACAGAAATGAACGACGTAAGAATGTTCGAGA
Source organism: Acidaminococcaceae bacterium (assembly GCA_050256135.1). Taxonomy (GTDB): domain Bacteria; phylum Bacillota; class Negativicutes; order Acidaminococcales; family Acidaminococcaceae; genus RZYP01. The sequence goes on from JBFWIF010000079.1 coordinate 9,541, forward strand.
TTGTTTCAGTACAATCAGAAATGTATATGAAAAGCAAATTTTGTTAGTTGATGATATTTTTACCAGTGGTGCTACTGTTGATGAGGCAGCGCATGTTCTGCGTAAACAGGGGGCAGGGCGTATTTGGGTCATGACTTTTGCTGGCGGTGCAGATGGAGGGAAATAAAAAACTCCGCTTTCATAAGAGAAAGCGGAGTTTTATTTTTTTGCAGATACAACAGATTTTAGAAAAGCATGAACAACATCTGGGTCAAAGCTTAGACCAGCCCTGTCCTGTAATTCACGGGTTGCATCAGTATGTGATTTTTGCCAGTGTTCTGTACAAGGATTGATTATACGGTCATAATGGTTGGCTACAGCAATAATGCGTGCTCCCAAAGGGATATTTACGCCTTTTAAACGTTTAGGATAACCAGTACCATCCCAATTTTCATGATGGCACAGGATAATTTTCATTATATGGGAAAACTCTGGTATATTTTCCAACATGCTTGCGCCAGCAAGGGAATGGTTTTTGTAAGTTGAAAATTCGCGTGTGCTTAGATAAGGATATTTACTTAAAATAGTATTAGGTACGGCTAAATGGCCTATGTCATGTAAAAGCGCAGCAGTTTTTATACAAGCCACTTCGTCAAAAGGAAGCCCCATTTTAGCGGAGATGCTTACGGAGTAATTGCTTACCTGTTGGCTATGCAAATACAAAGTTTTATTCTTTTGTTCCAAAATGGATAAGAAAAAATTGCATAGCTCCTTTGTTTTCCCATCATTGGGAAATTCAAGGAATTGTGGAATAGTAAGCATATCGATCCGCCCTTAACTAAATAAAGTAACCAAATACAGTATACTACAAAAAGAAGCAAAAGAAACGTCCTAGACGTCAACTTTGCGAAAAAAAAATATGTTTAAACTCATTTGCAACAAAATATTGTCGTTTTTTTAATGGCAATCATTACTTGTTTTGGGGGGCATATAGTTACAGAAAAGCAGATTTTTCTTGCTATTTTAGCAGCTTAAAATTATAATAGGCGAAGAGATACAACTCAGGTCTGTGGTTGCAAGTCGATGCCAGTTGCAGGCGAAACGATCCACGTAAGCAATCAAAGTATTGTGAGCACGGTGCAGCTTAGAAGTAAGTCCTGCCGCGAAAAGCGAGAGGGGTAGTAGTGGGG
>JBFWIF010000080.1:0-7011 GCA_050256135.1 Acidaminococcaceae bacterium
TACATTATTCCAATGATAGAGCGTTTTTATGTAAATTATACCGGACAACAATAATTAAAAAATGATGTTTTTCACTTAAGCAATCGCTCGTATTAGAATATGTTTACTTTTAGCGAAATTATTTACTCGCAGGCAATGCATAATTATGCAACACCCTCCGAACTAAAAATTTCACTATTTAATTATTTATCATCAATTAAAAGTTCACTAACCGAACAACGTAACCCTATGAAAAAATTAAAATTCCTTTTTGGTTTTGTGGTCATTGCATTGACCATTTCGGCTTGTAAATCAGACAAGACAGATATCCCAACAAGCTGCGATGGCGTACACTGGTCGCACAACGGCAGCGAGGATGGCCAGGACAAGTGGCCCGACCTCTGCACCGGCTTTAGTGCCTGTGGCGACGAAAATCAATCTCCGGTAAATATCACAGGAGTGGTTACTGATGCAAGTCTTCCTGAACTGCATTTCAGCTATGCCAGTACAAGCACTGAGATTGAGAATAATGGACATGCCATTGAATTTACCTGCGAAGGGGGCAGCAACTTAACCATCGGTTCGATGCAATATGAACTGCTGCAATTTCATTATCATGCCAAAAGTGAACATCAGCTCAATGGAGTTTACTATCCTTTGGAGGTTCACTTTGTGCATCGGGCATCAGATACTGATTTTGCTGTAGTGGGTGTGTTTTTTGAAGCCGGCGAAGAGAATGATCTATTCTCAGAATATCTGGCTCATTTCCCAGTCGAAAAAGGAACTTATACGGATACAACAGCCATTGACCTGGCCTCTCTTTTGCCCGAAAACAAAAGCTTTTACCACTACAGCGGCTCTTTAACCACCCCACCCTGCTCCGAAGTGGTGCAATGGTATGTGTTGAAAGAAGCTTTAACAGCCTCCCCCGAACAACTGGCACAATTTGAAGGTATTCTGAAGAACAATTACCGAAAGGTTCAGGCCCTAAACGGCAGGCAGATCTTTAGCAAGGATTAGTAAATAAGAGTTTTGGCATCAAGCTGACACCTGCCATTTAATATGGTGGGTGTGTTTTTTTGAAAGACGACAAATTCCATTTATTCACACTGCAATTCAATGAAAACAAATCCAAATTTATTCATTTTGTGAAGTTAATTTAGTCAACAACCTGCTTTCAAATTCCACAAATGAATCACATTTATTAAGAAAACATTATTTAATGAAATGTGTAAATTTGTCTCCTTATTTTTTCTTATCAATTTTTACTAATCTTCTAATAAATGAGGCATTTTAGATTGAAGCACTATTATTTACTGTTTTTGTTGCTGTTGTCTGCAGCAGCATTTGCACAGCCTGCCGGTTATTATGATGCGGCCAGCGGGCTTTCAGGCGAAGCTTTACAATCTGCATTGTATAACATCATCAAAGACCATACAAGCCGTTCGTATGATCAGCTATGGACTGACTTTCAAACCACAGATGCAAAATCAAATGGCAAGGTTTGGGATATGTACAGCGATGTTCCGGGAGGGACACCTGCCTACGAATATACATTCATCACTGATCAATGCGGAAACTACGATGAAGAAGGTGATTGCTACAACCGCGAGCACAGTTTTCCGGCCAGCTGGTTCGGTGATGCCTCCCCCATGTACACCGATTTGTTTCACCTCGTGCCAACGGATGGCAAGGTAAACGGCATGCGGTCAAACTATCCATTTGGAGAGGTAGGAAGCCCGAGCTGGACATCCACCAATGGCAGCAAGTTGGGAAGCAGTGATTATCCAGGTTATTCAGGTACCGTATTTGAACCCATTGACGAGTACAAAGGCGATATTGCCCGGAATTATCTTTATATGGCCACCCGTTACAAAAACGTGATCAGCAGCTGGTCGGGCGAGATGCTGGCCGATAATTCCTATCCTGTTTTTACGGAATGGGCATTGAATATGCTGCTCGAATGGCATACCAACGATCCTGTGAGCCAAAAAGAAATTGATCGCAACAATGCCATTTATGCCATTCAGCAAAACCGCAACCCCTTTATCGACCATCCCGAATATGCCAACCTGATCTGGGGCACCGGCCTGTTTGATGAGCCAACGAATCATGTCACCGACTTTTCGGCCAACACCATCACCCTGCAATGGACCGATGCCGTGGGCACAGTGCTGCCCGATGCTTACCTTATCAAAATGAGCAGTACGGGTTTCAACAGCATCACTGCTCCGGTGGATGGCACAGCCGAATCGGATGGCTTTTGGACTAAAAACGTTACCTATGGAATTGAAAAAGCCGTTTTTGGAAACCTCACACCCGGAACAACCTATTATTTCAAAATGTGGGGCTACACAGGCAGCGATGCCGGCATCGACTACAAAACCGATGGTGATGTACTGCAAATCAGCCTTCAGGCACCTTAAATGCTTTTTGTACATTTCAGTACAGACAAAAATTCAGGAAAGCACAGCTGACAACCCAAGCTTCCCGAAATAATTCCTTAAAACACCTTTAACCTAAAGGACTTTTTTAATAAAACACAATTGCTTAAATTTGTAGGCAGAACAAAATCTACAATTCACAAAATAATAGCACTATGAAAAAGATTATTACATTTTTAATGGCCTTTGGCCTGGTACTGCTGAGTAGTACGGGTTGGGGGCAGACAGAACTTCTTGTCAATGGAACATTCGAGTCATGGGACGATTCTAATACTCCAACTGGTTGGGACCACATCGAAAACATTTCACAAGAAAGCATTGAAGTGCATGGTGGTACTTATTCAGCAAAACACCTCGGTGGAACAAAAGATTTAGGGCAATACATTAATGTTACTGGTGGTAATTCATACACTATTTCGTTATGGTACAAAGTAACAGCAGGTGATGGTTCAGATGCTAGAATTTGGTCGTTCTGGAAAAGTTCGGGATCAAATCTTGATGACAATGCAGATGAACTAAGAGGTCCAAATAATTTATATTTTGATAATAATGATGGAAATTGGACTGAATATACTGTAACACTTGATGCCCCGGCGACAGCTGATGAGTTTTATTTTGAAGTAAGGACTTACGCAGGAGCTACAGTTTATTGGGATGATTTTTCTTTTATTGAAAACGCTCCACCTTCTGAACCAACAATTAGCTTGGTTCCAAACAGTCTTGATGGTTTCACTTATCTCCTAGGCAACGGCCCCTCAGCCTCTCAAAGCTGTATAGTTTCTGGAAGTAATTTGATAGAGGATATTACAATTAGTCCACCAACGAATTATGAAATATCTGAGGATGACTCCAACTTTCAATCTAGCCCGATCACACTCACGCAATCGGATGGTACTGTTAATGAAACAACTATTTATGTGAGACTTAAAGCAGGTTTACCTATTGGTAACTACAATAACGAAGAAATAACAGCCACATCAACCACTGCGACAGACAAAACAATTACTTGCAGCGGAAATGTAACTGATCCAAATGTGAATGTGGAGGATTTTGCTAACTCCAATGCAACTGCAAGTTATACCACTGGATCATTTGTCGGTAACAATGGTATTACCTGGAATTATGTTGCCTCAAGAGATGGCAATAATGATGACAACGGTTCAGGAATAAACTTGCCGGCTTTAATGTTAAGGCGAATAACTGATAACAGTGCAGTTTATTCAAATACTATAGCTGGAGGCATAGGGAATTTTAGCGTAAAACTTTACAAAGGTTTTACTGGTGGTGGTAATAGGCAAGTTGAACTTTTTATCAATGATATATCACAAGGAACCTCTACAACCTTTGATGATTATGATGAACATGTTTTTGAAGTAAATAACATTAATGTCGCTGGAGATATCATAATAAGAATTAATAATGTCACTTCAAGTCAGGTGATTGTTGACGATATTTCCTGGACACCATTCGAAGGCAATATACTTCCCAATATCACCAACATCACCCAAAACCCAGCCAGTGACATTACTTCTTCAACTACAGTGGAAGTTTCGGCAGAGGTAACAGATTCCGATGGTACTATTGCCTCTGTCAATTTGAAATGGGGAACAACCAGTGAAGATTATTCAGGTGGTACAATTACAATGACCAATGGCGGCAGTGGTGATATATACACTACCCTTACCGATATTCCTGCTCAAACCGATGGCACAACTGTATATTATATTATTGAGGCCACAGACAACGAAACTGCTACTGCAACTTCGGCAGAACAAAGTTATCTTGTTACAGATCCGGTTGACGAACCCACCAACCACCCAACAGACTTTCTGGCCACCACAAACTCCAGCTCAGAAATTACCTTAACCTGGACTGATGCTGTGCCTGCTGCTGATGCATACCTGATCAAAGGAAGTGATGTTGGTTATGCTTCCATTACTGCTCCCATTAATGGCACACCCGATGCTAATGGAGCTTTGGTACAAAATGTAGCAGCAGGCGTTGAAACATACCAATTTACAGGACTGAATGCTAAAACTACTTATTATTTTAAAATATTCCCCTACAACGGTTTGGAAACTACAATTAACTATAAAACAGATGGGGCACCACAGGATGATGCAACGACTGATGAGGCCCCGGCTACTCCCATCGCCTGGATCAATGAAATTCATTATGACAATGATGGTGGAGATGTTGATGAATTGATTGAAATTGTTATAAAAAATCCAGGAAATTACGACTTATCAAAATTCCTGGTAAATCTCTACAATGGAAATGGAGGTACTTCTTATGATACTGAAACGGCTGATGATATGACAGAAGGTAATACTATTGACACATATACCTTTTTTACATGGAGTACTTTTGCCAATGGAATACAAAACGGTGCCCCCGATGGAATGGCACTGTCCTATGATGGGACATTGATTCAGTTTTTAAGCTATGAAGGAACTTTTACTGCTACAGATGGCCCTGCTAATGGTATTGAATCTACGGATATTGGTGTTTCAGAAACCGGCACTTCACCTAATAATCAATCACTACAACTGAGTGGTTCTGGTAATGCATATAATGACTTCGCATGGCAGGAACCAGCTATTGCAACACCAGGTACTTTAAATAATAATCAGTTTTTACCCTATGAAACTATTTGGACAGGCGGTGCTTCAACAACTGACTGGAACACCTCAGCTAATTGGAGTAACGGAACTCCTACTTCCTCTGCAAATACTACGATAGGAAATGCAGAAATAGTTGTAATTTCTTCCTCAACAGATGCCGATTGCTACAACCTCACCCTCAACGGCTCACTCACCATCAAATCAGAAGCTACCGGAACCGGTTCATTACTAGTAAATGGCATAATTGACGGTACCGGTTCAACTACAATCGAGCGCTATGTTACCGGTGGAGAAAATGCGGGTGGAGGCACAAGTATTTACAAATACCATTTGATCTCGATTCCGTTGGCCAGCGATATCCAGGCAGGGGATGTATTCACCGGAAGCTATCTCTGGCATTTTGTTCCCAATCAAACAAATGAAGATTCATGGCTTGGTATCACCAGCCTTACCGAAAATCTCGATAACCAAAAAGGGTTCCTGTCTTATGTTGAAGATGAAAATGATACATTCACTTTCACAGGAACCATGAATAACGGTAGTTTTTCAACTGCTGCTGAAAGTGTTACTGCTGGTAATTTTAAACTGATACCTAACCCCTACCCTTCAGCCATCGACTGGGATTTGGTTGATAAAACAGACATTGAAACCGCTGTATACTATTTCGATTCAGAAACCGGGAATTATGTAAGCTATTTGGATCCAGAAGTACCCGGCGGTCAGCAATATATACCTGTTGGTCAGGCTGTCTTTGTTGAAGCTAAAAATGCCGATCCTGTTGTGACTTTTGATAACAGTGTACGGGTGCACAGTAATCAAGCCTTTTATAAAGGAAAACAAAACTATCAGGATGTTGTTAAAATTAATGTTTCAGCCAATAACTCCTCCGATGCCAGCTTTATCCGTTTCCGTGAGCAGGCCGATGATACTTACAACGGTTTTGATGACGCCAGAAAATTAAAAGGCTTCAGTGGTGCGCCACAGCTTTATACAAAATCTACCGACAATCATTCACTTTCAATCAATACGCTGGCTACCAGTCAGGAAACCGTGATCGTGCCTTTAGCCTTTGAATTGGAGGTTTCTGCTGAAGCGGTTATGAGTTTTGAATACCTCAAAACTTTTGAACCAACAGTACAAATCTTCCTGGAAGACCTGCTTACCGATCAAATGCTTGACTTGAGAGAGAACAGCAGCTATACCTTTAACCATGAAGCCACAAATGATCCTGACCGTTTCAAACTGCACTTTATGGGTGTAACATCCGTTGACGAGCAATTGGCCTCAGCAGATCATTTCAAGGTTTGGACTAATGAAAACCAGCTTTATGTGCTTCCAACAGACGAACTTACTGAAGGATCGCTGCAAATTGAGCTCTTCGATGTAAGTGGCAGATTAATCCAATCAGCTGACAAACAAGTACAAAAACCGGTTATCCTGTCGCTACCGGATTATGAAGGCATCATGCTGGTTCGTATCCAAAACGAAAAACTGGTTCAGACACAAAAAATATTCATCCGCTAAAATATTGTAACCATGAAAAAGATAATAGCTCAACTCAGTTTAGTCACAGTCTTAATTCTTACAAGCACTGCCTTACTGGCACAAGGCCCACCACCACCTCCCGGAGATCCTAACGCAGGCGGTGGCCCTGTTGGCGGAAACGCTCCCATTGGCTCCGGCATTGCCATACTACTGACCCTGGGCGCCGCCTATGGCGGACGCAAAGTATATCAATACTGGCAATCGCAAAAAGAAGCCCTGGAAGAATAATTGAGGTTCTTCCTAAATACATAAATCTCCCGTTGGCTTTGGCTGGCGGGAGATTTTTTTTAGGTTGTTGGCTTTTGGCGGTTAGTTTTGGCTGAGTGAGGCGTTGGCTTTGGCGTTGGCTTTGGCTCATTACTACTAAAACTAACAAAATTGCTTTTTCTAAACGCAGCTGCCGCGCGAATTGGTCATCG
>JBFWIF010000080.1:7111-10699 GCA_050256135.1 Acidaminococcaceae bacterium
GAGCCTGCCGAAGGGAGCCTGCCGAAGGGAGCCTGCCTGTCTGCCGCCAGGTAGATCGGAGGGAGCGATAGTCGAGATGCTTTCGCGTAGTTTTTTTTTGCGTTGGCTTTAACTCGTTTTGACTTAATCAGCACAATCATTTTTCATTACCCACTGTCCTCAATACTCTTGCTCAAACTCTTGCTTCTTTTTTATGGCTATTGGCTTTGGCCCCGCCAAGCGGGGGCGTTGGCTCGTTTAAACTTAATCAGCACAATCATTTTTCATTACCCGCTGTCCTCAATACTCTTGCTCAAACTCTTGCTTCTTTTTTATGGCTATTGGCTTTGGCCCCGCCAAGCGGGGGCGTTGGCTCGTTTTGACTTAATCAGTACAATCATTTTTCATTACCCACTGTCCTCAGTACTCTTGCTCAACCTTCTTTATTTATGGCGTTGGCGTTGGCCCCGCCAAGCGGGGGCTTTAGCTAATTTTGACTTAAGCAGTATATACATTTTTCATTACCCACTGTCCTCAGTACTCTTGCTCAAACTCTTGCTTCTTATTTATGGCGTTGGCGTTGGCGTTGGCATTGGCCCCGCCAAGCGGGGGCTTTAGCTCGTTTTGACTTAAGCAGTACAATCATTTTTCATTACCCACTGTCCTCAATACTCTTGCTCAAACTCTTGCTTCTTTTTTATGGCTGTTGGCATTGGCCCCGCCAAGCGGGGGCGTTGGCTCGTTTTGACTTAAGCAGTACAATCATTTTTCAGGAATTACAATCAGGTTATATATAGCGCAACCCTGTCTGGGTTGAAATCCTTAATTACATCTTACCTGCTACAATAGCAGCAACCCTGTCGGCTTGTCCAGACAGCATCGTCAGGAGCTTGCGCTATCAGGCTAAACCAGATCTTCACTTCAAATATTACCGGGCTGGAGCCCCCAAGAATTGGGGGTGGGGGCAAAAAAGAAATTAAACCCTCAATCCAAAAAATCTAAACCCATTTCTCATCCAGCCTCAATTTACAAACATTATTTCTTCGCTTAACATCGCCATATTGCCCCCAAACCTCTACCTGGCGGTAGACAGGCAGGCTCAAAAATGAGGGCTTTTAGAGCCTACCGCTCGGCGAAGTCTGTGACTTCGTCGAATTTATTTTACACAATCTGTTAAATTTAGCTTTGGCTATTAGCCCGTCTCCGCAATCAAAAAAAAACATCTCCTAATAAACTGCTTCCCATTTTTCATTCTTCATTCCTGCCTGCAGCAGGCAGGCTTCATTTTTCATTTTTCACCACTTGGCTCTTTTTACTTGGCTGTTAGCTTTTGGCTACTTGTCCCGCTAAGCGGGAGCTATTAGCCCGTCTTCGCAATCAAAAAAAATATCTCCTAATAAACAGCTTCCCATTTTTCATTCTTCATTCCTGCCTGCAGCAGGCAGGCTTCATTTTTCATTTTTCACCACTTGGCTCTTTTTCTTTGGCTCTTTTTACTTGGCTGTTAGCTTTTGGCTGTTAGCTTTTAGCTCGATCAGGCTTGATACCGGCATTTTCGTTAGTTTCACTCTGTTACAAAACAATGAAAACTACAACCACAACTACGGCAACCAAAAAAAACCACACAGCCAATGCCATGTGGTTTTCATACAAATCAGCCCTTGATCAGGCTACTGCGGATTCTGCCGAAATCAGTTCGAAGTTATGAATCACACTGTCGTTGGCAGTAAGGATAAAGCTGACTGGCTCGGGCACAAAATATCCGGGCTTGTGGCAGCTAACAGTATAGCTGCCTGGCGACAGTTCGTCCAGTGAATAACGACCTTCTGCATCCGTCTCGATACTATAAGCATGTTCCATCAGGGTGATCACAGCACCAGCAAGGGCTTCACCTGTCAGGTTGTTTGTAACTATGCCACTGATGTCAGAATCTATGGGCAGCTCAGGAGCCGATGCCTTAGGTCTTGCCCTGCGAATGGCCTGATAACGCTGCGCAAAGAGCGGATAGTCGCTGGCATGATACCGCACAAAGCGATCCAGATCCATCCTGATCAGCTCGTTCAGGTTCCTGATCTGAAGCCTGATAAGAGCCTTAAGGTTACGCCTCTGATTACGCTGCTGTTCAGCCTCGCGACTACTTTGCTGATAATCGGCTATCAACTGTTCAAACTGTGCTCGGGCTTCGGGGTCAACACCCAAGGCTGGTAACAGCTCCTCGTGGGCAGCAAAACTGCTCATCACCACCTCGGCCACCGCCAATGCTTTGTGTGCCGAAACACGGGTGATGTTTTTGCTTAACTCACCAAAGGTATGCTGCAACGACAGATCGCCATTGCGACGTGCCAATAGCACTCCAATATTAACCATTTTGAAAAGCAACTGATCAAACTGCTGCCTGCTGGCTATTCGCTCAACCAGGTTGGAGCGGAAAGGTACCACCAATTGGTTGATGCGTGCCAACAACAGTTCCGACTCGGTAAGGAAGTTCTCACGTACTGCAAGTGCTTCGGCTTTACCTTCAAACACCTCAGGATGATCCTCGAGGACCTGGCGCAAAGCCAGGATTTTTCTTGAACGTTCGAGTTCATTTTTCATGATAAAAAAAATTTAAGTTATTGATAATAAATGAGTAAAAATGCTTCATAAAATAAAAATCAGATTAATACTACTTGGATATTCACTTTTCGGGCATCCACATCAGGGGGTGCCTTATTCCTGGGTACTTCCCCGGCATGATAGCTTTCATGCCTGGCCATAGGATACAGCGCTATTGCTGTATTCAGGTCTGCCGGATGTGTATGCAAATAGATTTGTAGCATCGTCATTAAAAGATTCTCTTATTAAGAGATGAAATGCGACACTTTTTTTTCTGTTTCCTTTAGTTATTCAAGATTTTAGCTTGCTAAATCATTGATATTAAACGAGAAAAAAATTTATTCTTTTTTGGGGAAAATGATAAAAACATGGAAAATAAATCCGGAATAAGGTTGAAAAAACCTGTTAAAAGAAGTACGTTTTTTAATTCAGACCTTGAAGGGACGACTCAAAGCCTCACTTATACAAAGCTGATATCTTAGTTCGAATACCTGTAGAAACAAACAATCTTCCAATCACCTGAAACCCTAACCGCATATCATTGCCCTGATAAGGGATTTAGTGTGGAGGATGTGACTAATCACTGCTTCGGAATCGGCAACTTTTGCATCCGCAAAAAGGACAGCTTATCCCAATAGCCACGCTGAAACCTGATCTTACCCTCCACCACATGAAAAAAGCCGCAGCCCCTCAAGCCCAGCGGGTCTTTCCACTCCAGTATGCCCCACTCCCCGTCTTCGAAAATATTTTCCGGAATGCAGATCATTTCTGCAGCCTTAAATTCGGCCTCAAACATTTCTCTGATAGCTTGTTTCCCTATTACTGGCGCATTGGCCACCTGATGATTGACGGCCGTATCATGATACAAGTCCGCTATTCCGGCAGCATCTGCTTTATTGAATAAGCTTATCCATATGGTGATGAGGGCTTTTGGTTTCATAGGGTGATGAGATTTGTGTTCAAAATAATGATGAGTCAAAAATAATACAGATTGGTGGAAATGATGGATTAGGC
>JBFWIF010000081.1:0-10604 GCA_050256135.1 Acidaminococcaceae bacterium
CGGCAAAGCATAAAACTTACCAGGATTAACTCGACTAGGAACCAAATAATCACGAGCTCCTTCCGGAGTGCTCTTAGTCAACATTGGTGTTTCAATTTCTACAAATGAACGGTTATCAAGAAAATCACGCATTAATTTAGTAACTTTATGACGTAAAATTAGATTTTTCTGCATTTCAGGACGACGTAAATCAAGATAACGGTAACGCAATCTAACATTTTCATCAACATCAACACCATCCTGAATGTAAAAAGGGGGTGTTTTAGCAGTGTTTAATATTGCCAAAGAAGAAGCCTCTACTTCAATTTCGCCAGTAGGTATGTTGCAATTGATTGTATCCTCAGATCTTAAACGCACACATCCGGCAACGCTTACAACAAATTCATTACGAACATCTTCAGCAACCTTAAAAGAGTCACCAGCTGTTTCTGTATCAATTACAATCTGAACAATGCCTGAACGGTCACGCAAATCAATAAAAATCAAACCACCATGGTCACGGCGTTTTGCAACCCAACCGCTCAAAGTTACCTGCTGACCAGCTTCTGCCGCTGTTAACAATCCGCAATGATGACTACGGTTAAAACATTTACCCATTTTCTCGCACCTCTGTTTTACATAAAATTGACTTAATACAATCCATTTTAATTTCAGTCTGTTCACTGGTCTTCATATCACGTAATACAACAAAACCCCGTGCTACTTCATCTTCACCAAAAATTAATACCTTTTCGGCCTGCAGACGATTAGCCTGTTTCATCTGCGCTTTCATGCTTCTGCCTAAACTATCAATTTCAGCCCTAACGCCAGCTTCTCTTAATTCAGTCACTGTTTTGAATGCCAGTGATGCATATTGTACTGCTGGTGATACTATAAACACATCAACAGTATTCTCCTGATTAGCAAGCAGTTCTTGTTTTTCCAAAGCGAGTAAAACTCTTTCCATACCCATAGCAAAACCAATGCCTGGGGTTTCAGGACCGCCCACTTCACTTACAAGACCGTCATAGCGCCCACCACCACAAACAGCACTTTGTGCTCCAAGTGGAGAATATTGGATTTCAAAAGCTGTCTTAGTGTAATAATCAAGTCCACGCACAAGATTAGGATCTATTTCAAACTCCAACTTTACAGCATGCAATAAATTCTGCAGTTCGCTAAAATGTTCTTTACATTCATCACAGAGACAATCTGTTAATAAAGGCGCGCCTTGTGCCAATTCCTTGCATTTCTCATTCTTACAATCCAAAATCCGCAAAGGATTACGATCATAACGTGATCTGCAGTCTTCGCACAATTCATTAAGTTTTGGTGCAAAAAAGGCTTTAAGTTTTTCTCTATGAATAGGCCTGCACTTTGGACAACCTACAGAGTTTATCAACAACTTTAAATCCTGAAGCCCAAGCTCTCTTAGAACCTGTACAGCAAGCATAATTACCTCAGCGTCAATTAAAGGATTACTAGTCCCCAACGCTTCCACCCCAAACTGATGGAATTGACGCATCCTGCCAGCCTGTGGCCTATCATAGCGGAACATTGGTCCCATATAAAAAAGTTTTGTAGGAGCAGGTTCAGCATATAGTTTATTTTCAATATATGCTCTGACAACTGAAGCAGTATTTTCTGGACGAAGTGTAATACTTCTTTTACCACGGTCATTAAAAGTATACATTTCTTTTTCTACTACATCTGTTGTATCGCCGATGCCACGCAAGAATAGCTCAGTATGTTCGAAAATAGGTGTACGAATTTCCTGATAGCCATAAAGGCCACAAATGTATCGCATAACATTTTCTACATGACGCCAAGCACCAACGTTTGCCGGTAAAATATCTTTTGTTCCCCTTGGGGCCGATGTTAGCAATTCTATTCCTCCTGTTCATATCTTAAAGCAATTGTCTCTGCTCTTTTCGCAAATAATTGCTTTGCATTATTTTTATAATCAGAAAAGTTTTTTGGCATATGGAACTTATATAAATGATGTCCATCCAAAGCAGGAACTTTAGTCGCAGACGATGGGCCAATACCAATTACGGTATGACGTTCTTCCATCATTTGCATATTATAGAAGCATTCCGTGCCTGATTTAGCATAGCCGATATTGGCGAGATTACCAAGCATATAATGCTGGCGGTATAAATAATATGGACTCATGCCAAGTTTTTCTGCAACTTTAGAAGCATGATCAAATACCAGTGCAGCTTCCTCGGTAGTAATAAACTCATAATTTTTCCATAGTTGAAAAAGTTGCGAGTTTTTTTTCAAAGCAAGAGTATGAACTGTAAGATTTTCAGGATAAAAGTCAAGCATCTTATCCAAAGAATATACTATATCTTTTATTTTTTCCTGCGGCAGACCAACAATCAGATCCATGTTTACTACCGAAATGCCGGATTTACGAATATCTGTAAAAGTATCATAAACTTGCTTAACCGTATGCCGTCTACCAATCAGAGCCAATGTTCTGTCATGCATCGTTTGCGGATTTATGCTGATTCTGTTAACGCCTGCTGCTTCCATAGCGTGTATTTTCTCTGCCGTTAAGCAATCTGGCCTACCCGCTTCTACCGTAAATTCATCTATTAAATCAATAGAAAAATTATCGCTGACAATTTTCATTAGTTTTTGAAAGAAAATATCCTTCAGACTTGTCGGCGTGCCACCACCAATATAAAGCGACTTAATACATAAACCGTACATACTTTTTAATTGTACCACAGCCCGTATATCTTCTTCAACGCTGTTACAAAAGTTTTGCTGAAATTCGTCATCATCTGGCATGATTCCAGCTGGAAAAGAGCAATATAAGCAGCGCGAAGGACAATAAGGTACCCCGATATATACTGCAATACTCTTAATGGATCTGGATAAGACCGAATTTTGTTTTTTTGCAATATCTGAAATAAGCTTTGCGTTCCTGTTTGACAACAAGTATTTATCTGCTAGAACTTTTTCTGGATCCTTGCCAGAAAATAAAATCTTACTGGCAAGCTTTCCTGGTCTAACACCAGTTAAAACTCCCCAGTCAGGCTCAACTACTTCAAACGCTTGCTTAAGAACTGATAGTATTGAAAGTTTAGCACACCGAACCCATTCGCCGCGTTCTGTCATAGTAGCTAATTTATACTCAGCTGAAAACTTGCTGCCGCTTACATCTATGAAACAGGCATTACAAATCGAAAAAGCTTTATTTAAAGGCTCCTCCTTCAAATAAAGCTCACCAACAATATAATCTTCACGTACTTTAAGTGACATAAAACCCAGAAGCAGTAACATATCTGACAAGGGTTTGTCCATGTTAAAAGGTAAATTCCCAGTTCTCACCAATATTTTTTTTAGATTATCCACTTATCCCTATACCTTCTTATCTTCACTAGAATGCCATAGATGCTTATATAGCACTTTGCATATCCCAGCCACCGGAACAGCAAAAATCAATCCCAGAATTCCAAATAATTTTGTTCCTATCAAAAGGCTTAAAATCAAAAGAACTGGATGTAGTTGAATTGATTTTCCCATAATTCTAGGCAATAAATAATGTGCATCTATTTGGTAAAACACGAAGTAAAAAATTGCTAATTTCAGAGCCAAAACAGAGGAATCGGCATAAGCAAGAAAAACAGCAATAATAGATATTATAATAGGACCAATAACTGGAACTACTTCAGCTATCATAGCCATTAATCCCAGAATTAAAGGATAGTCTATTCCTAAAACAAATACACCAGTTGTAATACAAATACCAACTAATATACATAGTTTAAACATTCCTTGTACATATGAACTAAGCACTTCTCCAAGCTCATCAAAAATACTAGCGGCTTTCGGCTGAGACTCTGCAGAAAAAATGTCGATAATCAGGCTTCGCAATTCCTGCCAGTCTTTCATGAAATAATATGAAAGAAAAGGAATAACTATAAGTCCTACCAGCATTAACGCCATTTGAAACGTAGACTTCACAATGGACTTTATCATTTCAAATATATAGCTTACTGTCCAAGCTAACATACTATCAATTAGCGACAATAGATTTGATGGAAGTTCAGATCTTGTTTTCTGGCCTAAGTTAAGCCAATCAAGATTTGAAGCATTGAGTCGATTCAAATATTCTGGTAAATCATGTAAGAATTGATTTACTTCGCTAAAAAGCGGCAATACCATTAATTTTGCTACTATATATAGAAAAATTGCCACTGTGACAAATGCTAATATTATAGAAAAATCACGTGATATCTGTTTTCTTGCCGTTCCAATTTTAACTTGTGCAAACAAATTAGCTAGCGGCTGCAAAGCAAAAGCTAATGCAATAGCAAGAATTATAGGAAGTAAAAAACCAGCGATATGATAAAAAATAAAAAAAGCTAGCAACACCCATATAATTTTAAAAATTGTGTTGTTTTCATAATTACTAAATAAATTATTCATGATTTCTATTGCAGAAATGGATTTCTGCGTCTCTCCCAACCTATAGTTGTCGCAGGACCATGTCCAGGAAAAAGTTTCATTTCATCTGGCAGTGGCATAATCTTAGTTTTTATGGAATGCAATATCTGCGAATAAGAACCTCCTGGTAAATCTGTTCTGCCAATTGATTCAGAAAAAATAGTATCACCACAAAAAACGTTATCACTGCAAATCAAGCATACTCCACCCATAGTATGTCCTGGAGTAGCAATAACCTTAAATTTTAGGCCAGCAGCGATTATGGTTTCACCATCAACAAAGAATTCATCAGCGGACTTGAATTCCTTGCCTGCACCCATATAAATTGAAAGATTGCTGCTGGCTTTAGTAAGCATGCCAGAATCAGCTTCCGAAATATAGACTTTAGCGCCAGTAAAATCTCTCACTTCATCAACTGCCATTATATGATCGCTATGACCGTGAGTTAAAAATATGGCCTCAATAGTTATTCCATTTTGCCTGATTTTTTCAATAATCTGGTTCGCATCACCACCAGGATCAATTACAACACCTGATTTCTGCTCTTCATTTATAACCAAATAGCAATTGGTACCTATTATTCCTACTTCCATTGCAATAATTTTCATCAAAATCCTCCATTACTAAAATATCTTTTTGCTGTCCAACACAATAGTCACAGGGCCATCATTACATAGATTTACTGACATATGGGCTTGAAATTGCCCAGTTTCAGTATTAAACCCATCTGACTTTGCTAATTTGATAAAACTCTCATAATACATTCTTGCTTTTTCTGGGGAAGCCGCATTTTCAAATGATGGTCTCCGTCCCTTTCGACAATCAGCGTACAAAGTAAACTGGGATACAATTAGTAATTGCCCCTGCACGTCTCTGACAGATAAATTCATTTTACCTTGCTCATCCTCAAATATACGCAAATTAGTAATTTTTTCATATAAATACCTTAAATCTTCATCAGAGTCCTGTTTCTCCACACCTAGAAGAATAAGCAATCCTTCACTTATTCTGCCAATAATATCAGCCGCTACCTTAACCTCAGCGTGGGAAACGCGTTGTATTACTGCTCGCAAATACTTACCCTCCTACTGAACTCGAAATAATACGTTCAACATTGTATATACCTTTAATTGATTTAATCTTAGCAATAATATATTCAAGTTGTTCCGCATTGCGAATATCAACACCCATACTGATATAAGCAGTTTTACGCTTATCAACATGGACATTAAGTGCATTAATGTTCAACTTCGATTCTGAAGCAACCATCATTATATTAGCCAGAATACCTGGCTGATCTGCTGCAGAAATTTGAAGTGAAACACGATAAACAGAATCAGTAGCTATATCCCATGCTACTTCAATCATTCTGTTTGCCTCATCCGTATTTGTCAGGACATTTGGACAATCAGCCCTATGTACAGAAATTCCTCTGCCTCTTGTAATATAACCAATAATATGATCACCTGGAATTGGATTGCAACACTTCGCCAATTTTACCAAAATACCATCTTCACCCTTGACTAGAATGCCATGACTATTCTGCGCTTTTGAAGTACGCGGTTTCATATTAGCCAATAATTGTGAAAGATCTTTGGTAGTGCTTAGTTTTTGTTCTTTTTTGTATAAATCCACTAATTTTGCTATGACTGTATTTAGAGCAACACCGCCATATCCAAGAGCAGCAAGCAAATTATCATCGACATCTATATGCAATTTGGATGCTACATCTCTAAGATTGTCAATTTTCAACAAAATTTTAGGATCATAGCCTAAACGCTTGCATTCTTTTTCAAGCATTTCGCGGCCTTTGTTAATGTTTTCTTCACGGCGTTCCTTTTTGAACCATTGCTTAATTTTATTACGGCTTTCAGAAGAGCCAACAATATTGAGCCAGTCGCGACTTGGTCCATTAGCCTGTTTTGACGTTATGACTTCAACAATGTCACCATTATTTAGCTTATATTCCAATGGTACTATCCGGCCGTTAACCTTAGCTCCGACGCAACGATTACCAACATCTGTATGAATTCTATAGGCAAAATCTATTGGAACGGATCCTACAGGTAAATCAATTACATCACCGCGTGGAGTGAATACAAACACTTCGTCAGCAAAAACATCCATCTTAACCGTGTTAACAAATTCGTGGGGATCTCTCATGTCCTGGTGCCATTCTAAAAGCTGCCTAAGCCATGAAAGTTTAGCGTCATATGTTTTATCCCCAGATTTTTGTGAGTTACCTGTTTCTTTATATCGCCAATGAGCAGCAATACCATATTCAGAAATTCGATGCATTTCAAAAGTACGTATCTGTATTTCTAATGGTTGACCGCTTTTCGATAATACAGTTGTATGAAGTGATTGATACATATTTGACTTAGGAACAGCAACATAGTCTTTGAAACGACCCGGTATTGGTCTCCAGAGGCTATGAACTACACCTAGTGCCCCATAGCAATCCTTTACCGTATCAACTAGAACACGAACTGCTAGTAAATCATAAATCTCGCTTATATCTTTATGGTCACGCAACATTTTTTTATGTATACTGTAAAAATTCTTCGGTCTTCCTTGAATTTCACAATGAATATTTACAGCCCCGAGATGATTTTTAATTTCGACGATTGCTTCTTGTATCATCGCCTCACGTTCCTGTCGCTTAGCTTGAACCTGCTCAACTAAATCATAATAACAGTCAGGCTCCATATAGCGAAACGACAAGTCTTCAAGTTCCCATTTAATCGCATAAATACCTAATCTATGAGCCAAAGGCGCATAAATCTCCAAAGTCTCTCTGGAGATTGACTGTTGTTTGTGTGCCGGCATATATTTCATGGTTCTCATATTATGAAGTCTATCCGCAAGTTTGATTAAAACTACACGAATATCTTTAGCCATAGCTAGAAACATTTTACGATAGTTTTCAACCTGCTGCTCTTCTTTGGAAATATACTCTATTTTGCTTAACTTTGTTACCCCATCGACAAGATCTGCAACCTTTTGCCCAAACAATTCAGCTATTTTTTCAAGCTTAATATCTGTGTCCTCTATAACATCATGCAAAAAGGCTGCAGCCAGAGTTAATTCATCCAGCTGTAGCTTTGCGAGAATCATTGCTACTCCCAGTGGGTGTATTATATATGGTTCACCCGAAACTCTCCGTTGCTTCATATGCGCTTCAGCTGCCAATTCATAGGCTTTACGCACAAATGCAACTTGATCTTGGGATAAATAATTAGCTATATTATCAAAAAAATCTTCCACACTATAAACAGGGTCAACTTCAGGCATTATAAACCTCCACTATTAAGTATTACTCCCAGATATCAGCTATCTGCGCCGCAGTAATTCTCATGTTCTGCTGGCAAATAGTAATCTTTTTGTTATACTCCTCTTGCAAGATACAAAAGGTTTTTGAATTATTTAATTCATTCTTTCTGTTTGATTTGAGGCTTATCTGACCGTTAGCCATGTTAATAAATCCTAACTCTTCAAAAATCTTTAAGCTGTCAGTTGATATTACACAATCAATTCCAATTTTCTTAGTAATAAGGTCTTTTACATTTGCAACAATTTGTTTCTTTAACAACTCAGTAAGATATTTATACTCAGTTATTAAGGTTTGTCTAATTGGATATTTTATAAGAGCCGAATTCGACCAACCAACATAATCATTCTGATTGAAAAGCAAGTACAATAAACCATTATACCAAGCAGGTATCGGGAAACTATCTTTGTCAAATATATGGGTTTCAGGTAAATCATAGAAAATAACTATCTCAGCATCCTTGGCACATAGCACGCTTTCATATGTTACAATCTCACAATTATCTCTAACTGATTCTGGTAAAGTTTGTTTACCTTTATTTACATATACTACTGTTTTTTTTGACTTTTGTAAAATACTTTTTAAAATAACATCTTTACTACCAAAATTATTCCTATAGTCAATAATTTTATGTTTTAAATCAATGGCAAATAACTGCAAATCTATGCTATTCATACCGTTCCAACTATTTATTCTTGGTGAAAAGGCCACTGTCGCGACGGAGTGATTATAAATACTATTCATCTTTTGAGCTTGGTTCCACATTATTCCCTTATAGGTTTCATTGCCGAAACTTACAATAAGACGCAAATGATTTTTTTCTGCCCCCATAATTGAAGGGTTTCTTAATTTAGCCTCTTTAAAAGCAAAAACAGGTGAAGGATTACTGGCACCATATGGTTCTAATAATGATAGTTCTTTCACAAGTTTTTGAGTAAGGGAACATGTTGATGGTACCACAACATCCGCTATAATTTTAGGTATAAAATCCTCTGGACGTAATCGTAGTAAAACATGCTTAGAAAATTGTTCCCTAAAGCACTCAATATTATCTGATTTTAGAGTCAATCCAGCAGCCTGCCGATGTCCGCCAAATTGTAATAAAAGCTGACTACAATCAGCAATAGTATCATAAAGATTCAAAGGTGGGATGCTGCGGCATGACCCTTTCCCAACTTTACCGTCAATACTTATCAAAATCGTAGGTAGATGGTACTTATCAACTAGACGAGAAGCAACTATGCCAATTACACCAGCATGCCACCCTTCTTTAGCCAATACTATGGCTGGACCAATATTGCCTTGATTTTTCAACATCTCTTCTGCTTCTTTGAAAATTTGAGTACTAATCTCTTGCCGCTCTATGTTTTCGTCATTTAATTTAATCGCAATTTTTGCAGCCTTCTCCAGATCATCTGTTACCAGTAATTCCACAGCAGACATAGCATGTTCCAATCTTCCTGCAGCATTCATTCTGGGCGCCAATGCAAAACCAATTGTCTCAGCAGTAATTGGTTTATCAATACAACCGCTGATCTTCATAAGCTCACGTAAACCGATGCTTTTCGTTTCACCCATTATAGCAAGGCCTTTTTTTACTATTTCCCTATTCTCTCCAATTAAAGGGACAATGTCAGCAACTGTACCCATGGCAACAAACTCTAACATGTCAGTCCAAAGTTCTGCTTCAGCATTTTTTTCTTTGAAAAGTGCCTGACAAAGTTTAAAAGCGACGCCAACTCCCGCCAAATCTTTAAAAGGATAGTTACATCCAGGTTGATGTGGATTTATAATTGCATACGCCGCCGGTAATACCTCCGGCGGCGTATGGTGATCAGTAATAATTATATCCATACCACTTGGCATCGATGCAACTTCTGCAACACCGCTTATTCCACAATCAACTGTGATAATCAATCTCG
Source organism: Acidaminococcaceae bacterium (assembly GCA_050256135.1). Taxonomy (GTDB): domain Bacteria; phylum Bacillota; class Negativicutes; order Acidaminococcales; family Acidaminococcaceae; genus RZYP01. The sequence continues at coordinate 9,697 of JBFWIF010000081.1, forward strand.
TGCCATCATTATAAATAGCTTCGATTGCTTCTAAATTCAAGCCATATCCTTCATTTTTACGCATTGGTATGTACGCTGAGACAGTTGCGCCAACCCTTTTCAAAAAAAGGTATACTAAAGAACAAGCCGTTATTCCATCAACATCATAATCACCATATACTGTGATTTTCTCCTTGCATATTATAGCTCGCCAAATACGCTCTGCAGCCTGTTTCATATCTTTTAAAAGGAAAGGGTCATGAAAAGGTTCGTCACTGCCATAAAGAAAAGTATTGATTGCATCAATATCGTTAATATTTCTTTTTAAAAGAATATCAATCAATAACGGCGAAACACCTATTTGATTTGATAATATATTAATTTTTTCTTCACAACATTTAGTTGTTAATATTATTTTCTTATCCAATATATTTTCTCCGTCAAACTTTAGTTGCCTCATCATTATTATCACTGCTTTGAGTTTTATTAATTTCTTGTGAAGCATCCAATCTTTGCTTCTGTGCATGCATAAGCATGCTATTTTCTTCTTTTAATTTTGTATTTTTCCCTTCCAGTTCACTAATCTGTTCCCTTAATTTTTTTAGTTGAATATAGTTCTGTGTTTTCATTTTCAGCATCCAAAATAATGTGATTATTATTCCAGACAATACAGAAAGTAAAATAACCATGACCAAACTGGTTGAAAATTTCCAGGCCATAAAACTAACATCCACGACCATTGCATTTTGTACCGCAAAAAGTGCAACAGCCACACTAACAATCAGCATCAATACCAAATAAGCCATGTCATCACCCCATTTATAAACTTATTAAATAATTATTCTATTCTTTCACCAAAAACCCTATATATCCATAAAAAATATGCCTGAATTAATCAGGCCTGTCAAAAATGCAACACAACTAAATGC
>JBFWIF010000082.1:0-10209 GCA_050256135.1 Acidaminococcaceae bacterium
CAGGAACTACCAGAATGTTGTACTTCGCCTCAGCTGCTCTGCAAACAGCTTCAATATCATCACCTATGACACCAACTATACAGGTTGCATAAACAAAAATCAGTTTTGCATCATGTTTTGTGACTACTTCATCAATAGCAGTTTCCAATATCTTAGTACCGCCAAAAATGATATCGCGTTCCTTCAAATCTGTAGAAAAACTGTTGCGGAACAAATCACTACCGCTGGTCAAACTGCCTCTGATATCCCATGTATAGCTGGAACATCCTATCGGACCGTGAATAATATGGAAAGCATCTGTGATAGGGTTTAAGACAACGCGTGCACCGCAGTAAACGCAGGCCCTTTGACTAACAGATCCGGAAACGCTGACTTTCTCACAGCTGATACCTTTGCCATCACCATGACAGCAAAAATCACTGCTGATAATAGACTTTTTTCTTTCTTCTAAAATGTCAGCTGTCATAATAACAACTCCTTTGCCTGCCAAGTTAAGATAGCAAAGGGACTTCTGCATCAATGCATACCACATCGTAAGCAAAAGTCCCTTTAGATAATTTTTCTTTAACTACAACACTATTTCCAAATCTTCATCTGCACAAACGCGATCTTGTTTATCAAGGATTGCGTTCAAAATCATTTCCACTAGCCGCAATGCTCCTTTATAACCTACGATAGGCTGCAAGGCATGCGCATGGCGGTCCAACACAGGGAAACCGGCACGTACCAAAGGAATATCTTCGGCTTTAGCAATTTGTTTGCCATAAGTTGTGCCAATCAAAACATCGACAGTTTCATTCTTGATCCATTGATGCAGTTCGAACAAATCACCGTTGGCCTTGACTGTACACTGGTCAGCTACGCCGTATTTCTCTAACAAGGCAGCAGCTTTCTTGGTGAAAGACTCAATAGGCGTTCCTGTCAGCATATACTTCGGTATCATCCCCATCTCCAACACCAGAGAAGCAATACCCAGAACAGTATCAGGATCGCCATATATTGCTGCCTTTTTCCCAAAGAGATGTGCTGATGCATCAAGCATAATATCGACAATTTGTCCGCGTTCTTCTTCTAATACATACGGAACTTCCGCATGTGTTAAACGTGCGAGTGCCATCACATACTCATCCGTATTGGCTATACCTATAGGAAGCGGCAAAATATCTGAGTCAACACCGGTTTTACGTTTTAACACCATGCACGGTTCTTGTTCGGTAATTTCTCCCAGTGCCACGACTTTCCTAGCCGCGCCAAGTTCACGTATTTCAGAAATCTTAGTACCGCCTTTAGGATACATATCATATCTGCCGGTAATTGGTGCGTCCATTACACCGCTTGTGTCCGGAAACATGATATAGTCAGCTTTCAGCAATCCGGCAATTTTTTTCATTTCACGCATATCGCCAGGATTAACAAAACCAGGGAAAATACCAATTTTGCCATTGCAGGTTTCGGATTTTTCAGCCAGATATTCAATAAAACCAGCCATCATATTAAAGAAACCGTTAATGTGGGAACCTACATAGCTAGGTGTATTACAATGAACAACCAATTTTCCTTCTGGTATATCCATTTGCTGAATATAAGTATTAAGATCATCACCGATGGTTTCCGAAAGGCAAGTCGTATGGCAGGCTATAATATCAGGGTCATAAATATCAAATATATTTTTTACTGCCGTTTTGACATTGCTGCCGCCACCGAATACACAGGCACCTTCAGAAAACGAGCTAGTTGTTGCAATTGCCGGCTCCTTAAAATGTCTGGATAAAACTGAGCGATGATAAGAAACACATCCTTGGGAGCCATGACTATGCGGCATACATTTATGAACACCTAATGCGCAATATAGAGCTCCTGCCGGTTGGCAAGTCTTACATGGATTAATTCTTAATGCTTTGCGTTCAGTAATTTCTTTTGGTGTAAGCTCTAACATTATTTCTCTCCTCCAATCTTACCCATCAAGGTAGAAGTCGTTTTCCAAGGAGCAGAAATAAGACCCCATGCCGGTGCATAAATTGCCATATAAGAATCTCTGGCAAAATTCAGTGCACCCTGGAAACAGGAATATGGGCCGCTATAGTCATACGAGTGCAACTGTCTGGAAGGTATGCCCGCCTTTAAAATCACGTACTTGTCTTTAATACCTGAATAAAAGATATCAGGCTTAAACATCTCGATAACTTTTTCCGTTTCATAGTGGTTGAAATCATCGACAGTAATAGTACCTGCTCCCATATCTCGGAACATACCCTTATATTCTTCCAGCTCTATCTTGTCCTTAAGTTCTTCAAAACGTTCACGGTCAATTACCAGACGATACTTAGCCTCGTCTTTGGAAACTGTTATTTCTTCAATATTTTTATTATCTGCATCAAGCTTAATATTGGGGATAACCTCGCGGCCTTCATACTCATCACGGTGTGCAAACTCATAGCCGCCTATTACTGTCTTGATACCCAGATCACTTAGCAAGGCCTGATAATGATGTGTACGAGAGCCTCCTGTAAAGATTCCTGCGGTTTTTCCCGTAAGCTTTTCTTTATAAAAGCCCATATCACCGGCAATAGCAGCATACTCATCAGCAATAACTTCCTCTGTTTTGGCCGTTATGATCGGGTCACCAAAGTACATGGCTATTTCGCGCAAGCTGCGAATGGTTTCCTCTATACCGATGAAGTTTACCTTTAACCAGTCAATACCAAATTTTGTTTTCATCATCTCCGCAATATAATTAATAGAGCGATGACACATAACAAGATTGAGGTCGGCAATATTCGAGTCTTTGATTCCTTCATAACTGCCGTCACCAGTAAAGACATTCAGCACCTCATAGCCGATACGTTTTAACACGCGCGAGGTTTCCCAGCCATCACCGCCAATATTATATTCACCCAGAATATTAATTGTATGTTTGCCATAATGCGGAACAGCGTCACCGCTGCCGATAATATGTTTCATCAGCCCATTATTAGCGATATGATGTCCTGCAGACTGGCTTACGCCGCGATAACCTTCACAGCTGAAAGCCACGCATTGAATATCGAAGGTAGTTTTTGCCCAATCTGCAACAGCTTGGATGTCATCGCCAATAAGTCCTATCGGACAAGTTGAGCAAATCATGACACACGCTGGATGAAACAGTTCAACCGCTTCCTCGATTGCTTGCTTCAATTTTTTCTCGCCGCCGAAGACAATATCCGATTCCTGCATGTCTGTTGAGAAACAATATTGAATAAAGTTTCTTCCATCCTCGGCCTTGGCTTTATTGCGGCGTGTTCCCCATGAATAGAACCCACACCCAATAGGGCCATGAGTAATTGTCACTACATCATGAAGCGGCCCCAGCACAACGCCTTTGCAGCCAGCATAGCAACAGCCACGATTCACCATCAAGCCTGGAACACTTCTGCTATTTGCGGTGATCTCCTGCGGTACGCCGTCTTGCTCAAGCTGCACTATATGGTCCTTTCGGTTCTTAAATACTTTCGCAGCATATTTATCTAAAAGTTTATCGCGTTCCTGCATAGTCCCGCTCCTCCTTATTCATGAAACTCTCTGTCTTGCGATGCACCTGTTCGGATATTATATCCCAGCCCTATCGGCAGAACGAAAATTTTACCATCACCAGGATTACCGGTCTGATTTACTTCAATAATTGTCTTAATTGCAACAGGTACAATTTCATCATCAACAACCAAAGAGAAACAGCGTCTTGGAACAAGGCGGATACTTTCCGCAAGACTTTCACCGATTTCATTGGCCGGCACTTCACCTTCATTGTCCATAATTACCTTGGTAGCAATGGAAGCGAGAGGTTTTTTACCGCGTCCAACTCCCTTTGAACACGTAAAGGAAGGCAGTCCAGCCAATGCCAGCGCATTTTTCGTTTCATTGACCTTGTTGAGCCTGATAAATGCCATTATTTCTTTCATTTTCAGTCCCCCTTTACAAGCCTGGCTTGCCGGTACTGATAGTATAAGCTTCATCCACTGCAACAACGAAGATACGACCATCACCGTAATTACCATTGCCTGTTTTGGCTGTTTTCAATATTATACGGATAATATCGTCTTTATCTTTGTCTTCTGCCACAATAATCAATAACTCTTTCTGAATTTCATCATAGTGCACTTCCCCAACGGTAATGCCTTTTTGACGTCCACGACCATAAACTTCTTCCTTTGTAACGCCAACATAGCCTGCGTCATATAATTCCGACAAAACGTAGGCGGATTTTTCAGGTCTTACGACCGCACGAATCATAATCATATCTATTCTGCCCCTTTCTTTGCGTACATTTGCTGAATCAGCCCATAATGCCATATTCCATCAACAGTTGTTCGAGTCTTTCCTGTTCCATCGGTTTAGGAATCACAAACATATCATTACCGTCGATTTTATAAGCAAGTTGTCTGTATTCATCTGCCTGTCCACATGTGGGGTCAAATTCAATAACAGTTTTTCTATTAATTTCAGCGCGCTGTACCATGTTGTCACGTGGTACAAAGTGAATCATTTGTGTGCCTATTTCTTTGGCAACTGCGGCGACAAGCTCTGCTTCGCCATCAACCTTACGGCTGTTACAAATAAGGCCTCCCAAACGAACACCCCCCGTTTGCGCGTACTTGGTGATACCTTTGGCAATGTTGTTAGCTGCATACAAGGCCATCATTTCACCAGAACAAACGATGTAAATTTCCTTCGCTTTGCCTTCACGTATCGGCATTGCAAAACCACCGCAAACAACATCACCTAAAACGTCATAGAACACATAGTCCAAATCATTCTCATAAGCGCCTAATCTTTCCAGTAAGCTTATTGAAGTGATGATACCGCGTCCTGCACAGCCAACGCCTGGCTCAGGGCCACCTGATTCGACACATTTGATACCGCCAAAACCTTCTTTGAGTACAAGATCAAGCTCAACATCGTCGCCAGCTTCACGCAGGGTATCAAGAACAGTTTGTTGTGCTAATCCTCCTAGAACCAAGCGTGTTGAGTCTGCTTTTGGATCGCAGCCAACAATCATAATTTTCTTTCCCATGGTTGCTAACCCTGCATTAAGATTCTGGGTTGTCGTGGACTTTCCAATACCGCCTTTGCCATAGATCGCTACTTGTCTCATTTCCATTCCCTCCAAAATAATTATTCTCTCTGCCTCTGGGTATTAAGTAATAAAAAAGCAGTCTGCGACATGTCAAACATGTCATCAGACTGCTTTGTCCGCTTCTGCTACAAACAGACCATTTGAAATTCAAAAGTTTATTAAATAATAACCATCATGCTTTGAGTCGTCCTTACCCACCAGCTGCATATTTTGTAGTGAATAGAACTTGGATAAATATTACTATAAACAAAAATCCTTTGTCAATAGAATTTTGCCCACATATAATCTATTTCTTATTCCTAAATTGAATTGATTTATGTCATAATTGTAAAATTTTAAATATTTTTGTAACTTCTTTTGTTTTTATTGTATTATTAAGATAATTGAAGTATGATAGTAAGCAAAATAATCATTCAGATGTTAATAGTTCTAAAAAAAAACAATTTCTTTATTTTTGGAGGAGATGTTTATGACAGAAAGAATTGCTTTGACCATTAATAGCGAAAGCAGGCTTTGTCCTTTTCCTGAATCGGTCTACGTCAAAATCCTGCAAAAAACATCAGAGAGTTGGCAGACAGAAAAAATATTGCCAATCAATTTACAGGTAACAAACACTGATGAATTACGCAAGCGAATACGTGCTTTGATTACTACATTGCCAGAATGCAGGATTCTGCTATCTGCCGGTATAAGCGGAATACCTTATCATATATTTGACAAGATGGGTTTTGCAATTTTTGAAGCGCCGTCTATCAGCGACAACCTGCTTAATGACATAGTCAAAGATGTTATCGCTAGCAAATATGAATTGGCTGCCAATAGTCTTATTTCCCGTTCAGCTATAGAAATAACCCCCGGTTGTTATTATCTTGATTATCTGTTTTTAGAAAGCAAAAACCCTGAAATTACCACTAAAAAGGCGCTGCTGCCGTTTTTTGACAGCACGCCTTTTTTTTCTCTTACAATTCGCGTATCGCATCTTCCGCCTTGGCTTGAAGTTGGTGAGTATGCCCAAAAGTATGAAATCAGCAAGAAGAAGAATGATAATGCGTTGCTTGTAACTATCAAAAACACAGTTTGCAAGGAGTGATAAAATGGGTATTACAACAAAATATGGCATTTTAGCAGATTGCAAAGAAATAACTTACCATAAAGACGGTTCTCTGGCGTCCGCGTTTGCCCATAAACCATCTGTTATCAGTACTTCTGTTGGCAACCTGCCTCTGGTTCATGACTTCAGCTCACCACGACGAAAATACATCCCTTCCGCAAAATTTAATTCTGACGGATCGCTGCTTGCAGCAAATCTTGCCCAACAAACAAAAATCAAAACTACGGTTGGCGATTTTTACTGTGAATATTTGACTTTCTATCCATCCGGAACACCTTGCCGACTCTTTCATCTTAATGGCAAATTAGGCGGTTATTGGTCCGAACAGCAAGAATCAGCACTGGCCAAAATCACGGAAAGCAATTTGCCTTGCGGAATAATCAAGGCAAAAATCATGACCCTGCATTTTTATGAAACAGGAGAAATTGCCTCAGTCACCTTTTTCCCTGGCACACTTGTACCAGTAAAGACTTCATATGGACTGATAAAAACACGCATTGGCATCAGTTTCTATCAAAGCGGCAGCTTAAAATCAATTGAACCGGCCGCGCCAGTAAGAATAAAAACACCACTAGGCAGTATCTCTGCTTTTGACACTGAACCTTTGGGCGTTACTGGTGATCTTAATTCCTTGGTCTGGAACCAGACCGGTCAATTATGTTCCTGTAAAACCACAGATGCACTCAGTCTTAGTTTCGCTAATGGAAACTGCAAAATAATCAACCCGCTGCACAAACTAAGTTTGTGCAGCGATGATACAATGGTCAATATTCCTTATACCATATCCTGGAACGACGACAATGTTTATATTGAAGGCATAAATTCCGAGCGCATAGTTTATGACCGTATGGAATTGACATAATTGTTTTTGGAATAAATAGTTATTTTAAATTTTAATGTTTTTAATTGATTTTAGTTTATTTTTATGCTGTTTTGTTTATTTTTGTTGACTTATGCTTTTTTATTTTATATAATGCAGTCAGGAAAGGCAAATTGGTGGACGTTTCCAATACCGCCGGCCAATTTTGTATTGGCAACCGGGCTGCTACCCCGTTGTTAGTCGATGCGCGTAACCTTCCAAAATTTGATGCTGCGTGACTACAACTAGACACGCAGCATCTTTCTTTATATTTAAAAATAGGTAATGGAGGTATCCTATGGATAGTAAACTCCTCACCCCGCAGGAAGTTGCTGATATATTAAAAATTAAAAAAAGTACCGTTTATGAAATGATCAAACGTGGAGCTTTGCCTGCCAAAAAAATGGGTAAGCAGCTTCGCATCCTGCCCGACAGCATAACAAGATACTTAACTTCTGAACCATCACAAAAAAAGGAAGTACCCAAATTTTTTCCGATATTAAATCAAGACCCCGAAACGTCACCAGCACCAACCTTTTTTATCTTAAGCGGACAAGATGAACTGTTGGATTTGATTTGCAATAAAGTCAGTCAAAATTTCGGTGATTTGCAAATACTACGTTCTTATCTTGATAGTTATAACGGTTTATATGCTATGTACCAAGAACAAATAAATATCGCTACCTGTAATCTTTGGGACTCCAAAACTGATACCTATAATCTTCCTTTTGTTCAAAGACTTTTTCCTGGTGAAGAAATTTGTGTTTATCACTTGTGTAATAGATTACAAGGTTTTTATGTGGCTAAGGGCAATCCTAAAAACATTTATAGCTTTGATGATCTCGTGCGCCAAGACATTACCTTTATTAATAGAGAAAAAGGTTCTGGCAGCCGTGTATTACTTGACAGCATGCTCAAAAGCAGGAATTTGGATCCGCAAAAGATAAATGGCTATCTTCGCTCTGTTAATTCAGCATTAATGACTGCCAGTATCGTCGCCAAAGGCGGCGCCGATTGTGCAATCGGTCCGGAACGTATGGCTTTACAAATTGATAAAATTGATTTTATACCACTCAAGGAGGAAAGTTTGGACCTTGTTGTTCGCAAGGAAGATATTAATAATGCTCCTGTTTCATATATCCTTTGCCTATTGAAGGACAATGATTTTCGCGAAGAGATCCTGCATCTAAAAGGATACTATGTTTCTAATATGGGGCAACAAATCTTTTAAGAACCACCTGCAAGCTAAAGAGGCGCAAACCAATGGTTTGCGCCTCTTCTTTAATATATTATTTTTTAAATTACTTATTCAGTTGCTGAATAATTTGCATTATCTCTTCTACTGGCAGAACCGCTCCATATGAAACGACTTTTTCATCGATTACCAGTACTGGCAGCGCCATCACACCATAAGCCACCACTTTGCTAAAATCAGTCACCTTCTCGAACTTGGCATTGCATTTAAGCTTTTTAGCCGCAATCGCCGCATTCTGCAACAACAGCTCGCATGGCTTGGTCATAGGCCCCAGGACTTTAATCTGCATTACACCTCGCCCCCTTTTTTGTTCTACAGCCTCATTATAACAAAATACAAGGGCCACTTTGTGAACTATTTATGACATATTGTCAGACTACTTGGAAAATAAAAAATTTCAAGTAAAACGTTTCCGGTACGTTCCACAGAACAGGATGGTCGGGCGACTGTTGGCGAATTTCTACTTGACGCAGCGATACAGCAGCATCAGAAGCCGCATCGTGCAGCATTTTTATGAAAAGTTCTTCTTTCATGAAGTGTGAACAGGAACAGGTCGCAAGATAGCCGCCGCGCGGCAAAAGTTTCATAGCCTTCAGGTTTATTTCCTTATAACCGCGAATAGCATTGGCGACTGTACTGCTTGATTTGGTAAAAGCAGGTGGATCCAAAATGATAAAATCATAGTCGTGTGATTTCTTATCAGCCAGCTCAGTCAGCAAATCAAAAACATTAGCTTCCAAAGCCTGAACTTTATTCTCCAAACCATTGAGTTGCGCGTTAGCCGCAGTCATAGCTACAGCATCAGCTGAAATGTCGACAGAAGTTACAGAAGCAGCTTCTCCGCGAGCGGCATTCAATGCGAAAGCTCCTGTATGTGTAAAGCAATCCAGTACTTTTTTACCCTTACTAATGCGTGCAACAGCCTGTCTGTTGTATTTTTGATCAAGGAAAAAACCTGTTTTCTGTCCTTTGGCAATATCAACATGATATTTTATGCCATTTTCCGTTATGATAGTCTCTGTTGGGCAAGAACCTTCGATGAAACCTTCCAGAGGAAAAAAGCCGGTATATTCCTCCATGCCTTCCAAAAGACGTATTTTGACATCATTGCGTTCATAGAGGCCTTTGATTTCTTCTCCGCCTTCGCGCAGGATTTTGCAGAGTAATTCAAAAATCAGCTTTTTACGTAATTCTATGCCAAGTGACAATACCTGAGCAACGAGAATATCGCCAAAACGATCAATAGTCAAACCCGGGAAGAAGTCAGCCTCACCGAAAATCAGACGACAGCAATTAAAATCTTCACCCATTACCGTACGTCTGTACTCCACTGCGTAACGGAGGCGTCTCTCGAAAAATGCCTCATCAAACTTATCATTAGCATTCATGGAAATAATACGTATGCGAATTTTGGAATTGTCGTTAATGAACCCAGTGCCGATATACTTACCTTTGCCGTTCAGTACGTCAACAAGATCACCATTTTCATATTTGTCTTCAATTTTCACCACTTCATCGGCAAACACCCAAGGATGTCCATTTCTTGCACTGCGTTCCGCTTTAGGCGTAACAAAACATTTTGTATATGTCCTCATTATCTAAAATACCTCATCTCTGTTTTAAAAACTTTCTTTTAATGCACAATGAGTATATCACAAGAAGCTCTCATCTTAAAATATATAAGCAAAAAAAAGATGCCAGTTTGGTTTAAATACCTATACTGTCATCAAAAATATCAGGAAAGTCTTTTTTTAAAATCTTCATAACCAAAAGTTTTGACAACTTTTACTTCGGCATTTGTTTTGGCAATTGCAATTGCGGGCAGTTTCATACCATTAAAAGTATTATTTTTCACCATTGAATAAATTGCCATG
>JBFWIF010000083.1:0-9975 GCA_050256135.1 Acidaminococcaceae bacterium
AAAGTGTGTGGACAACCAATTGTCACAATTAGCGATAAATAAAGATTATGAACTATATTATGGTAAAATCATTTCTTTAATGCGGCAGTCGCTCATCGAGGGTGAAAAGGAGATTTTTTTAAAGTTGCAGCAAAAATTAAAGTTTGCTGTTGAAGAAATGCCTAAAGATTCTATATCTAAATTTAATTTATTGAGACGTAAAAGGTTCTTTTTACCCTACAGCTTATTGCGGATATTTAAAGGCGGAAGAAGAACGGGCAAATGAAAAATAAATTAGAAATAAGTTATTTTGTGCAAAATTTCGGCGTCTTTCTTATATTACTTAGCTATATGAAGGTAGATGGCATTTTTGGACTAGGCTTAGTATTGGGTTTTTTGCCGTTAATATATAGATATTGGTATTTGAAAATTAAACCAGATTTTTTGTTATTGCTGCCAATAAAGACATTGCGTTTTGTGTTAATTTATATTTTTTGTATTTTTTTGTCCGCTTTTATGATAAAAGATAATAGTACCTCTTTGCATGAGGCAGCTCATATACTTAATTATATAAGACCTTTTTTTCTGATTTTATTTCTGGCAAATAATAAAAAAGAATTTTATTATAGTACATTAATTGCCATAATGTTCGTCGGCTTTCAATGGGTATTTTTAAGTCAAAATGATTTGATATCTTATTTTAGAGAAAATAAGCGTGTAAATTTAGGACCATTTGACAATCAGAATATATATGTTTTTTATTTAAATTTATTAGTCCCTTTTATGCTGGTTAATATATTGAACAAAAAAATATCAATAAGAATTTTATGTCGTATTGCAACCATATATTTGTTGTTAGCAAATTTAACAACAATTTCCAGAGGTGGCATTATAGCCTTTAGTTTTATGTTTTTAATCTACATGTTTAGCATTTTAAAAACTTATAAAAAAAGGCTATTGTTTACAGGGGTTTTTGCTGCGCTAACATTAATGCTCTTTTGTTTTATGAATTTCAAGGTTATAGATAGAATTGAGCACACCGGTCCGACCAAAGACCTTGAAAGAATTGTATTATGGCAGAGCAGTATAGAAATGATAAAAGACAATTTTTGGTTCGGCGTGGGCATTAATAATTTTAATAATGAATATAGAACTAAGTATATTTCGCCTTTAGCCAAAGATGCTAATTTAGCTAGAGCTCATAATATGTGGCTGACATCATTAGCAGAAACTGGAATAATTGGTACAGTTGGTTTATTCGCTCTGATGTATCATTTTGCTACTTTTTCCTTTAGAAACAGAAGCAATAATGGAGAATGCAAATTTAATTTAGCAATATTTTTGGCTCATTCAGGCATGCTGCTAAATTCTCTGGTGGATGATCTTTGGGTGGATCAGTATATCAGGATATTTTGGTGTTTATGGGCGGTAGCGGTTAGTGAAGCGTCATTCTGTAAAGCTAAAGATGCGATAATCAACAACAATCATGAGGTGATGAAGCGATGAAAGGCATTATTCTTGCTGGTGGCTCCGGCACGCGTCTTTATCCGTTGACAATGGTAACTTCCAAGCAATTATTGCCAATATATGATAAACCGATGATATTTTATCCTTTATCAACGTTGATGTTAGCCGGCATTAAGGATATTCTGATCATTTCCACACCAACTGATCTGCCTAATTTTGAAAAATTACTAGGTGATGGTTCAAATTACGGAATAAATCTCAGTTACAAGGTACAGCCTTCTCCTGATGGCTTAGCCCAAGCTTTTATTTTAGGTGAAGAATTTTGCAGCGGCGAACGCTGCGCAATGATTCTGGGCGATAATATTTTCTACGGAGCAGGTCTGACCCAGCATCTTAAACACGCTGCCACTAATAACGAAGGTGCAACGGTTTTCGGCTACTATGTAGATGATCCTGAACGTTTCGGCGTTGTCGATTTCGACAAAAACGGGCAAGCTGTTTCCATCGAAGAAAAGCCTGTAAATCCGAAATCCAATTATGCCGTGACAGGCTTGTATTTCTATGATGACAAAGTTTGTGAATACGCGAAGAGTTTAAAACCATCAGCCCGCGGCGAACTAGAGATAACGGATTTAAATAAAATATATTTAGAACAAGGAAACCTTAAAGTAGTTACTTTAGGCAGGGGTTATGCCTGGCTTGATACCGGAACCGTCGATTCCATGAACGAGGCTTCGGAATTTGTAAGAGTAGTTCAAACTAGAGCCGGTATCCAAATAGCAGCACTGGAAGAAATAGCCTACAACAACGGCTGGATAGATAAAGAGCAGCTTTTACTCAGTGCGAATAAATACGGCAAGGCTGCCTACGGGCAACATTTGAAGAAAGTAGCAAAGGGTAAAATTCGCTATTAATAGCTGTCAGATCGGGAGATGAAAAAATGAAATTTACTAAAACCGCAATAGAAGGGGTAGTTATTATAGAACCACAAGTCTTTGGCGACCATAGAGGATTTTTTATGGAGAGCTGGAATAAAAAGCAAATGGAAGAAGCAGGTCTATTCTATGATTTTGTACAGGACAACCATTCGTCATCGACAGTAAAAGGGACTCTGCGGGGTATTCATTTCCAAACCGGCGATAAATGCCAGGCAAAACTTGTGCGCTGCACGAGCGGAGCTGTACTTGATGTGGCAGTTGATCTGCGTAAAGATAGTCCTACATACAAAAAATGGGTGGCTGTTGAATTATCTGCAGATAATAAGAAACAGCTTTTGATTCCACGTGGATTCGGTCATGCCTTTTTGACCTTAACGGACCATGTGGAATTTTTGTATAAGGCAGATAACTACTATGCACCTGAAGCTGATGCCGGAATACGCTGGAATGATCCTGAAATCAATATCGAATGGGGCATAGATAAGCCAATTTTGTCCGAAAAAGATACAAAGAATCCATTTTTGAAAGATGTTGAAGAAAATTTGAATTTCTAAAATTAAATTAAGGAGATTCTATGATATGAAAATTGTTGTGACAGGCGGTGCCGGCTTTATCGGCGGCAACTTTGTGCATCATATGCTTGCAAATCATCAGGAAGATGAGATCATATGCTTTGACGCCCTTACTTATGCAGGCAATATGGAAACGTTGGCGGATGCTCTGAAAAATCCTCATTTTAAATTTGTAAAAGGTGATATTGCCGACAGAGAAGCAGTCTACACCTTATTCGAGAATGACAAACCGGATGTTATAGTGAATTTTGCAGCGGAAAGCCATGTCGACCGTTCTATTACCAATCCCGAACTATTCTTGCAGACAAACATTATAGGAACAAGCGTTCTTCTTGATGCCTGCCGCAAATATGGTATTAAGAGATACCACCAGGTATCGACAGACGAAGTTTATGGTGATTTGCCATTAGATAAAACAGACTTGTTTTTCACAGAGCAAACACCGCTGCATACTTCCAGCCCCTACTCGGCTTCCAAGGCATCCGCCGATCTTTTAGTGCAGGCCTATCATAGAACCTTCAAAGTTCCTGTTACCATATCACGTTGCTCTAATAACTACGGACCATATCATTTCCCGGAAAAGCTGATTCCATTAATGATTGTTAATGCAATGCATGACAAACAACTGCCAGTTTACGGCAAAGGGGAAAATGTGCGTGACTGGCTGTATGTTGAAGACCATTGTTCAGCTATAGATTTGATTATTCGTAAAGGCACAGTCGGTGAAGTCTACAATATCGGCGGCCATAATGAAAAGACGAATCTGGAAGTAGTCAAGACAATTGTTCATGAGCTCGGCAAGAGTGAAGACTTAATAAAATACGTTACGGACCGTCCAGGTCATGATATGCGTTACGCGATTGATCCTACTAAGATACATGATGAATTAGGATGGGAACCAACAACTCAATTCGCAGACGGCATAAAAAAAACAATAGAATGGTACAAGAATAACAAACAATGGTGGGAACGTATTATCAGCGGCGAATACCAGAATTATTACGAACAAATGTATGGAAATCGGTGAGAAAATGAAAATTTTGGTTACTGGTGTCGGCGGCCAGCTAGGTTACGATGTGGTAAGAGAATTAAAGAAACGCAGCATAGATTGTCTTGGCGCAGACTTAAAAGAATTCGATATTACAGATTATGAAGCTGCTCATGGCTTCATAACAGCATATAGGCCGGATGTCGTTATACACTGTAGTGCCTATACGGCAGTAGACAGAGCGGAAGATGAGTCGGAATTATGTCATCGAGTCAATGCAACAGGCACAGAGAACATCGCTAAAATCTGTAAAGAAATAGACGCGAAGATGATTTATATCAGTACTGACTATGTTTTCCCAGGTACTGGCGAAGACTCCTCTGAAGTGGATTCACCTACTGCGCCGCAAAATGTATATGGCAGAACTAAGCTGGAAGGCGAACTGGCAGTAAAAAAAATTTTAGACAAATATTTCATTGTTCGTATTTCCTGGGTTTTCGGTATTAACGGTAATAACTTTATAAAAACTATGCTAAAATTAGGAAAAGAACGCGGCGCACTTAATGTGGTAGCTGACCAGATAGGTTCGCCGACATATACGGCAGACTTGGCACCGTTATTATGTGATATGGTAACTACAGATAGGTACGGAACATACCATGCAACTAATGAAGGAGTTTGTTCGTGGGCAGAGTTCGCTGAAGAAATCTTTAAAACCGCAAAACTTGTTTGCGAAGTGAATCATATAACAACAGAAGAGTACCCGACTAAGGCAGCGAGACCAAAGAATTCCAGAATGAGTAAGCAAAGTCTTGCTGCAGCAGGCTTTAAGAGACTGCCAAGCTGGAAGAATGCAGTTGAGAGATACTTAGAAGAGCTGGATAAAGCGGACATTTAAATTTATTTTTTATTAAGGTGAATTTTCACTAAACACTATCGTTATCAAATGATGGGGGGGAAAATATTTATATAGTTATATGAAGAAGATAGTAGTCAGCAGATTAGATAATATTGGCGATGTGGTCATGACAACGCCACTTCTTTACCAATTAAAAAAAATGTTCCCGGAAGCAAAGCTTATTTTTGTGGTACGAACTGTCGCTGCGCCAGCGGTGGATAGGCTGCCTTTTATTGATGAGGTCATTGCTCTTCCTGATAAGAAAACAATAGGCGAACAAATTAATGTGATCAAGAAAATATGGCACGCAGATTTTGCTTATTTGATGGATTATACCCATCGCATAGCTTTACTTGTTTATCTGGCACGAGTCAGAACAAGTTTCGGCGTTGCTCACAGACGGGCGAAGCTATTGACGCAACCTATAGAATGGGAAAAAGAAATGGATTATATCTATGATCCAGTAATGTTTGCCGATTTATTAAAGAAAAGTACTGGCATAGATGTAATGCAGGAGGCAAATTGGAATACCTTTCATTATTCAGAGGCTACAGCAGGAGAAAAAGACCGAGTGGCAAGAATGTTTGCGGAAACAGGGTATGATATAGGTAAACCTTATATTGTTTTTTCTATGTATACTTCGCATACTTCCAAAGACTGGCCCGAAGCATGTTGGCAGGAGTTGTGGTCAAAAATCGGCGAAATCTCTGATGTCAATATTGTATTGACAGGTGATAATTCCAAAAATATTAAATTCGGCACTAATGTTATTGATTTGTCAGGTAGAACTAACCTCTATGAATTAGGCTATATTATTAAGAAAGCTAAGCTTGTAGTAAATGGCTGCAGTGCACCTATGCATATCGCAAGGGCTTTTAAGGTGCCAACCATTGGCCTTTATGGACCAACACCGGCTGCGAAGGGGGCACCGCCAGAAAACATTGCCTCTTTTGTAACTTTGGCAGAATGCGCACCTTGCAATGGTGATTATTCCAGCCCATGTGAAAAGCCATTTTGCATGAAATTGATAAAAGTAGATGATGTATATAAAGTAATCGCGAATTTTCTTGCTCAATTGGATTAATGAAAAGCTGCTCAAAAGGTATTATCTTCTTTGACTAAAAACGTCCCTAAATATAAAATGGCAGCGGGCTATTCGAAAGACATCGCAGAGTATCTTCAAGCCATTAAATTCTATTGGCTGTATGCTATTATGAAAATTCATTTTATAATGCAAAGGTAAGGGATTCTGTATGTTTTGTAAGGTAATCACTCATGATCAAATTGAACTGCCTTTGTTTGAACAGGGGAAAAGGATACCGCATGTTTTGCATCAGACTTATAAGACAAATGCTTTACCGAAGGAACTGGCACATAGTGTCGAGCACTTAAAAGAACTTAATCCAGGGTGGCAATACAAATTTTATGATGATGCGGCAGTTGTTTCTTATATTTTGCAAAACTATGGAAAGAAGATTTATAGCTATTATCTTCGAATCAATCCTAAATATGGAGCCGCACGTGCAGATTTATTCCGCTATCTGTTAATGTACAAAGAGGGCGGTGTATATCTTGATATCAAAAGTACTATCAAAAAGCCGCTTGATGAAATAATCCGTCAGGAAGATCGCTATCTCCTGTGTAGTTGGTGCAATATGAAAGGGCAGCCCTATGAAGGGTTTGGCATGCACAAAGAACTTAAGGACATAGAAGACGGCGAGTATCAGCAGTGGCATATCATTGCTGCTCCCGGCGCACCTTTTTTGCGGGAAGTCATTTGCAAGGTACTTAAAAATATTGATAATTATAGACCATGGAGATGCGGTGTTGGCAAGGATGCTGTTTTGCGTCTGACAGGACCGATCGCTTATACGCTGGCGATCCATCCTTTGCGGACTAAGTACCAGCATCGATATGAGCGTTTTAGCAATGATTGTGGTTTAATCTATACGACTTTACAAGATGAAAACCAGCATAAAACTGTTTTAAAGAATCATTATTCTAAACAAGTCGAATCAATAATTCAATTGCAAGGTTGGCGCAAATTGTTGGGTGTTTTTTACACTTGGCGTAAAAAACTAAGCCGCAAAATCCGAGAAGATTAGAAGCCATTAGGGTTTTGCCCATGTTTTTTATCCTGACATTTTTAAGCTTCATATTATAATATTAGCAGGGAGAGCAGGAGTTAGTGGATGCATAAGATTGAAAATACGCTTGAGCAAGTTAATAAGCCGCTGCTTTCGATTATAGTACCGATATATAATGTTGAACCTTATCTGCTAAGATGTCTGGAGTCTATCAGCAGACAGACGTTATCAAACTTCGAGGCTATCTTGGTTGATGACGGTTCACAGGATAAAGGCCGGGAAATATGCGACAGTTACGCCCAAAAAGATACAAGGTTTAAAGTCATTCATCAAGTGAACGGCGGTATATCCAGCGCCCGTAACAGTGGTGTGAAGATGGCGCAAGGCCAATATTTGGGCTTTGTTGATCCTGATGATTATATTGCTGCAGATATGTATGAACGATTGCTGAAGGAAATGATGTCCAAAGATGCAGATATTGTGATCTGTGACCATTTTCGACTTGAAAAAGAAGGGATGATTCCTCGCCATGGTTTTGCACATGACTTTGTTCTTGACAGGAATGAAGCTATGCAGCTTATTGCAAGTGATAAACTGACTTCATATCTTTGGTGCAAGCTCTACAAACGCAACATATTTGACCAGATCTATTTTCCTGAAGGGCAGTATTTTGAAGATTTGACTGTTTTGCATGAATTATTTCATGCCGCTGAAAAAATTGCTTATATTCATGACTGTCTTTATTACTATTTTATTAATCCTAAAGGCATAGTTGCTACCTTAACAGTACAAAAAGAATATGACCACTTCATGGCCTGGCAGCGGAGACGTATTTTTTTTAAAAAGCTGTATCCTGAATTGGCAGATTATACTTATGAACTTTTTACCTATTGCGGAACTCGATCTTATTGGCTTAGCAGATATTGCAACGACAAGAAACATGCTCAAGAAGTCAGGAATATTTTAAAGTCGGAAGCTAAGGCTATTTTAACCTCTCCTTTTGTGAGGATGAAAAACAAAATAAGGCTAATTGAGGTGCTTTTCAAGATAAATCTATATCAATTTTATATTCCAAAAGCAATCAGATGTGGTGTAGAGAGCATCGTAAACACAGAGAAATCACATGAATTATGATGTTAACAGTTGCCGTAGCATAAGATAGTGGAAAAATGAAAATGCGAAAATATTTTTGAGAAGATGGCGGAGGACCAAGATATTGATAAAATTTTTATTAAACAAAATACAACCGTCTCCTACGAAAACTTTTAATGGAGAAATGCAGCAACTGTATAATCTTATTGAAAAAGAGAAAAAAAAGACAGATGGCATTATTGAAGATTTACGGAAGAAAAACGCAAATTCAAGTGAGATTATAGAATTATTGCAAAGTGAAAAAAACATATTGGCAAAACTTCT
Source organism: Acidaminococcaceae bacterium (assembly GCA_050256135.1). Taxonomy (GTDB): domain Bacteria; phylum Bacillota; class Negativicutes; order Acidaminococcales; family Acidaminococcaceae; genus RZYP01. Next base: position 8,346 of record JBFWIF010000083.1, read on the forward strand.
TGAAGTTCAGCAAGCTGAACTGGAAAAAGTTAATGAGATATTGTCTAAGACACAGGAAACACTGAGTAAAACGAATGAGGTCATTTGGGGACAGATTTTTAATAATACCATTACAGATAGCAGCTGGCTTGCTAATCAAACATTTTCACCAGGGAGATGGGCAGCAGGCTATCAGTTTTTATATGTTTTGTACAGAGCCCTTAATGAAGCGCGGCCGAAGAAAATACTTGAACTGGGACTTGGGCAAACGACCAGGATGATTTCTCAGTATGCTGCAGCAAATAGTCTGGTATCACATAAGGTTGTGGAACATGATGCTGAATGGGCAATGTTTTTTAAGCAAGATTTTACCTTATCGCCACAGACTGAACTCATACAACTTCCTCTGGTCAAAAGAAGTTATCAGGGGGATAAGCTATATGCTTATAAGAATTTTAAAAATACCTTTCCAAATGATAAGTTTGATCTTATTTCGATAGACGGACCATTCGGCTTTTTGTCTAAAGAGTATGCCAGGATGGATATATTGGAATTGCTGCCAGATTGTCTGGAAAAGTCGTTCATTATTATGATCGATGATTATGAACGCAATGGAGAACAGAATACAATTAAGCATATCAGGAAAGTACTCGATAAGGCATCAGTTCCGTATGCTTTTGGCAATTATGCAGGTCAAAAACATACGGCCATAATCACCTCAGACGATTTAAAATTTTTATGTTCACTGTAAAACAAAGAACGTCAAAGAGAGAAAAGGACACTTTAATTAAGGCATTAGGCAACATATAGCGATGAGCACTTGCTGAGGAGGACCTATGAATGAGCGATGAAAAACCGATCATATCAATAATAGTTCCCGTATACAATGTGGAACAATATATTGCAAAATGCCTTGCGTCAATCCAAGCACAAACATTTTCGAACTTTGAGGCCATTCTTGTTGATGATGGATCACCGGACAACTGTGGAAAAATATGCGATGCATTCGCTGCCACTGACACACGATTTTGCGTAATTCATCAAGTGAACGGCGGTCTTTCCAATGCACGCAACAGTGGTCTTTCAGTTGCTAAAGGGAAATATATTGGCTTCGTTGATTCTGATGATTCTATTGCACCGGATATGTATGAAAAACTATACAATGAAGCAATCAGAACAGGGGCCGATATTGTTATCTGTGACCATTTCAGGGTTGAGGAAGGTAAAAATGTTCCGCGAAACAGTTTTGCAAAAAATCAGATTTTCAATAATAGAGATTTGATGCATAAGCTGGCTGATGATGACTTGACTTCTTACATTTGGTGCAAGTTGTACAAAAAGGAACTTTTTGGGGAAATTAAATTTATTGAGGAGCACAATTTTGAAGACTTGGCTATCTTCCACGAATTAGTTTATCAGGCAAAGACAATAGCTTATCTCCATGATTGCCTTTATTATTATTTTATTAACCCCAAGGGCCTGGTTGTCAATTTGACAACCAAAAACGAATACGATCGTTTTTTTTCCTGGCATCGAAGGAAGGTTTTTCTGCAAAAGCATTTCCCGGATATTGTTGGATTAACTTATGATTATTTTATCAATTTCGGAGCACGTGCCTATTGGTTGTGCGCCTATCGCGAAAAGGATGAAC
>JBFWIF010000084.1:0-9841 GCA_050256135.1 Acidaminococcaceae bacterium
GAAGTACAACATTCTGGTAGTTCCTGTTAAAGCTCCAGGTTTTTCAGGTACTAAAAGTCAAGGATACAAGCTGGCTTGTGATGCAATCATGAAAGTTATTATGCCTGCGTTTGACGGTAGTAAAATACCAGGCAGCATCAATATATTAGGAGACTATAATCTCTCCGGTGAAATGTGGATCATGCAGGGATATTTTCAAAGACTTGGCATTAAAGTCAATGCCACCATTACTGGGGATGCTTCTTTGGAGACCTTGCAAACAGCATCAAAATCAGTACTGAATATTGTGCAATGTGCAGGGTCCAGTACATATCTGGCTAAAAGGATGGAAGAGGAATGGGGGATACCTTATATCAAGGTCAGTTTCTTTGGCATTGAAGATACTAGTAACTCTCTTCTGCGCGTAGCGGCTGCTTTGGGTGACGAAGCTGTAATGAAGAAAGCCGAAACAATGACTAAAATAGAAAGCAGCAAGTTGCAGGGTTTTTTGACAAAATATAAGCCGAAACTAGCAGGCAAGAAAGCTGCTATTTATGTCGGCGGCGGTTTTAAGGCTATTTCACTAATTCGCCAGTTTAATGAATTGGGTATAGAAACAGTCGTTGTTGGTACACAGACAGGACAGAAGGAAGAATATGACATCATCAGACAACTCAGCAGTCCCGGTACCATAATTATGGATGATGCCAATCCTTCTGAACTCGAAACCTTCATGAAGGAGAAAAAAGCGGATATCTTAGTCGGCGGCGTCAAGGAACGACCATTGGCCTATAAATTAGGAGTAGCGTTTTGCGACCACAATCATGAACGAAAACATGCCTTGTCCGGGTATGAAGGTGTTAAAAATTTTGTTGAGGAAATTAATCTGAGCATTAACAGCCCTGTTTGGGAATTGTTAGCTTGAAGCAAAGAGAGGGTCGCTGACTATGAGTATGAATCTCGTTAATCTTAATGTAAATCCATGTAAAATGTGTATGCCTATGGGCTCTGTTACGGCCTTATTCGGAATCAGGCACTCTATGAGCATTTTGCATGGTTCACAGGGCTGTGCGACTTATATCCGCAGGCATATGGCAACACACTATAATGAACCAATCGACGTGGCCTCTTCTGCTCTTACGGAACAAGGTACTGTTTTTGGTGGTGCCGATAACCTTCTCAAAGGTATTAAAAATGTGATCAAGGTTTATAATCCCGAACTCATTGGTATTTCCACAACCTGCTTGGCGGAAACAATTGGGGAAGACGTGAAGGGGATCATTCATCGTTTTTACGCTGAAAATCCAGATGAAAAAGTTAAAATAATCCATGTCTCGTCCGGTGGTTATGCAGGAACTCAGTATGAAGGATTTTTTCGTGCCTTACACTCGGTTTTGGCGCAGACACCTATGTTGGAAGAAAAAAACAAGAAAATAAACATCATTACAGGACAGATTTCTCCTGCGGATACCAGGTGGTTAAAAACCATTCTTGACCAAAGCGGCTTGGAATACATCCTTCTGCCGGATTTAGCAGACAACCTTGATGGCGGTTATAATCCTGAATACAGCCGCTTACCAGAAGACGGTACAACGCTGGCAGAAATAAGCCAGATGGGTGGGGCTCGCTTTACACTTGAATTGACCAATTTCGTAGAAGATGTATATTCACCTGCCAAATATTTGTCAGATACTTATGGCGTACCTTATAAGAGAATATCATTGCCGGTGGGTTTAAAAGCGACAGACACACTGCTGAATGAACTGAAAAAGCTCGGCGGAATTGTTATTCCCGCTGTTGCGGCAGAGCGCAGAAGATATCTGGATGCTTTGGTCGATGCCCATAAATATAGTGCTTTGGGCCGTGCGGCAATTTTTGGTGAACCTGATATCGTAAAGGCAATAACCGATTTATGCTGCGAGAGCGGCATTGTGCCAGTGGTTGTAGCAACTGGCAGTGAATGCGCCGATTTAGACGCAGTATTGCAGGAAAAAGTGCAAAAAGCCTGTGACAGATTGCTTATTGAAAAAAATTTTATTGTTGATGACGCGGATTTTGACAATATTGAAGAACTGGCAACTGAAACACACGCTAATGTAATGATTGGTAACGGCGACGGCCGGCGTGTTGCTGCCAAATTGGGCATTGATCTTATTAGATGCGGTTTTCCGATTCATGACCAGGTAGGCGGTCAGAGAGTTCGCATGCTTGGTTACGAAGGTTCGTTGGACATGCTGGACAAAATTAATAACGCACTCTTGCTGCAGGTGAACAGAAACTTCAAAAGTGATAATTATGCCAAATATTATTCTGGAAGTGGATACGGCGGCGATGGCAGCAAATTAGCAATGCAGGAGGGTACGATGGCAAATAATTACTCACTTACGAAAGAAGCGACACACGCCCTTAATAGCGACAAGACTAAAACTCATCCTTGTTACAATTGCGGTGCAGGGCAGTTCGGCCGCATTCATCTGCCGGTTGCACCAAAATGCAATATCCAGTGCAATTATTGTTTGCGCAAATACGATTGCCCGAATGAAAGCAGACCGGGTGTTACGACAGAAGTCCTTGGACCCCAGGAAGCTTTGGCAAAATACCTTTATGTCAAAGAAAGAGTCCCAAACCTGACTGTTGTCGGTATAGCAGGCCCTGGCGATGCGTTGGCTAATTTTGAAGAAACAAGAGAAACCTTAAAGCTGATTCGTGAGCAAGATCCTGATGTAACATTTTGTCTCTCAACTAATGGTTTAATGTTGCCAACTTATGCCCAGGAATTAGTTGATCTTGGTGTATCCCATGTGACCGTTACTATTAATGCGGTTGATCCAGTGATTGGTGCCAAGATATATCATCACATTAATTTTATGGGACAAACTTATACAGGTGAAGCAGCTGCAGGCATTCTTCTGGGCAATCAGCTCAGCGGTTTAAAATTTCTGACAGACAGAGGCGTAATTTGCAAGGTTAATATCGTTATGCTGAAAGGTATTAACGAAAATCATATTGAAGATGTTGTGAAAACTGTACGTGACTTGGGATGCGAAATTACTAATATAATGCAGATGATCCCTGTACAGGGAAGCGTATTCGAAGACATGCCTCTCGTTAGCAATAAGGAAGTAATGGAGATGCGTACAAAATGCGGTGAACATCTCAAACAAATGCTGCATTGCAAACAATGCCGTGCAGACGCTATTGGCACACTTGGTAACGATGTATCGCTCGAGTTCCGTGGCTGCCACAAAACTGAAGAGAAGAAGGAAGTAAATGCTTTACAAAGAGTAGCTGTGGCGACAAGCAGCGGCATTCTTGTTGATCAACACTTTGGACAAGCTCATGAATTTTACATTTATGAAAGTGATGGAATTAATGTAAAACTCATTGAGAAACGGGAAACAGCTTCCTATTGCACAGGTCAAGCGGATTGTGGTGATGGAAAAGGCGACAAAATAGAAAATATCATCAGAACAATCAAAGATTGTGGTGCGGTCCTGGCATTGCGTATCGGTTCTTCACCCAGCCAAAGACTGGCGGCAAGCGGCATTCGGTCAATTACAACCTATGACCGCATCGAGGATGCGGTAAAAAAAGCAGCAGGAAAATAGAGGCGGTGTGTTTATGCAGATTTATGACTGTACTCTGTGCTTGTTACCAGATAATTTCAATCGGGAATTGTTCGTAGAGCTCTATCAATCTCTTTGTCAGCTGCCTGTTATTGTTGAATATCCGACTGTAATGGAAGAATTATTGCAAGAAGGCAATTCTTTAAGCGACAACAGCAAAGCAATCAATGTTTTGCCGCCACAAGAAACTATGAAGACACCTTGTTTTGGCGAAACTAAGGAATCTGACAATAGGATTTTATTTCCTTTTGACGACTTGGGTATTGCTGGGGCCATTGCTTTAAGGGAAATTGAAGCAGACGGTGAGGTCAGGACTGCTTTTGGCGGGTTGCATAATACTGCTGCAACGGAAGAAATTCTTATGGCTTTATATGTGACAGGCAGGTTATCACAAAAAACTACAGAGTTTTCAATTCTGCCTAAGATAGCTGCTTTGCTGCAAAATATAACGGGCAAAAAAATACCTGCCCATAAATCAGTTACGGGCAGTGAAATCTTTGCGGTAGAATCCGGAATACATGTTGATGGTATCTTGAAAAATCCTGAGCTATATGAACCGTTTCCTCCTGAAATAGTAGGCATGAAACGCAAGATTGTGCTAGGAAGCCACAGCGGCCATGTTTCAATACGTGAAAAATTGAAAGAATATAATATTTACTGCAGCGAAGGAATGATTGATGGACTTTTGACTTATGTGCAGACAGAAGGACGACACCTTAAACGACACCTCACGGACGAGGAATTTTTGACGGCTTTGGGGGAAGAATATGAAAAAAGAAGTTCATATAGTTGATACTACTTTGCGTGATGGAGCACAAAGTCCAGGAATCGCCTTTACAGAAGAAGAACGGTTAAATATAGCAAGAATTTTAGATGGCTGCGGCGTCAAAATTATTGAAGCAGGTATTCCGGCAATGGGACCTGCAGAGCAAAAAACCATCCTAAGAATAAAACAGCATTGTTCCAAGGCCAAAATAGCCGTTTGGAATCGGGTGGTTGCAGATGACATTAAGTTATCGTTTGAATGTTTGCCTGATATTATTCATATCAGCGTTCCTGTATCAGATAACCAGATACAATACAAATTAAAAAAAAGTCGCAGTGAAGTAAAAAAAGCTTTGCAGGAATGTGCCTACTTAGCAAAATGTTACGGCTATCAAATCAGTATAGGATTCGAAGATGCATCCAGGGCAGACGAAGCTTTTTTGGCAGAGTTCATGGTACTTTTGAGTGAGTATAAGCCAACGCATATACGCTATGCAGATACTGTAGGTATACTGACACCGTCGCTTACATTTGAAAAAATCAAGAGTCTGCAGCGTTTTTGTCCTTATTCTATCGAGTTTCACGGACATAATGATCTGGGAATGGCAACAGCCAACACATTAGCTGCTGTACAGGCTGGTGCTGCTTTGGTTGACACGACAATCTTAGGTATTGGTGAACGTGCAGGTAATTGTGATTTTCTACAGACAGTTTGTTTATTAAATGGTTTGACCAGCTGCGGCATACCAATTAAGGAAGCAGTTGCTGTTCAAGATATATTTAAAAAATATGTATCTGATGAATGGAGGAATGAGTCATGAAATTTAATCTTAAAGTGATCTTAAGCAGTTTATTAGCGGTAGGTGTTCTGCTGACTGGCTGTGGAGGTGAGAAAAAGGAAGCAGCGAAGGCGGCAGCCCCTGTAGAACTGCATGTATCGGCAGCGGCAAGTATGACAGATGCCATGAAAGAAATTGCCAATAATTACCAAAAGAAAAATCCTAATGTAAAACTAGTACTGAGTTTGGCCAGCAGTGGTGCATTGCAGCAAGCCATTGAGCAAGGAGCACCGGCAGATGTTTATGTTTCGGCAGCACAAAAACAAATGAATGCCTTGGAGAAAAAAGGTTTATTAGCAGAAGGAACACGCAAAAATTTATTGGAAAACAAAGTTGTGTTGATTGTACCGAAAGATAGCAAAATAGGTTTGACAAAATTTGAAGACGTTTTAAAAGATGATGTAAAAAAAATAGGTCTCGGTGAACCAAAAGGTGTGCCGGTCGGTCAATATTCCGAAGAAATCTTTAAGAAATTAGGTATCATTGACAAAGTAACAGCAAAAGCGGTTTATGGGGCGAATGTGCGTCAAGTTTTGAGCTGGGTTGATACTGGTGAAGTAGATGCCGGTGTCGTATATGCGACTGATGCTGCTGTATCTAAAGGAAACAAAGTAATTTGTACGGCTCCGGAAGGCAGCCACAAACCGGTAATTTATCCTATGGCGATTATTAAAAGTACTAAACAGTTAGACGCTGCGAAAGCTTTTGCCGCATATCTTGCCGGCGCAGATGCGAAAAAAGTATTTGAAAAATACGGCTTTGCCGTGAAGTAAGACTATGGATAGCGCACTTTTTGTACCAATCTGGATATCTGTCAAAACAGCGGTACTTGCGACCATAATCACTTTTTTCCTTGGTATTTATGCAGCAGTATTTGTTATCAGGTCAAAACATTATCAGGGATTTTGGGATGGCTTATTTACCCTGCCTATGGTATTACCGCCTACCGTAGTTGGTTTTTTTCTTTTGCTTTTGTTAGGAAAGAATAGTTATGCCGGCAAATTTTTTGCATTGTTTGATTATAATTTCATTTTCTCTTGGGAAGCAACCGTTGTTTCCGCTGTGGTCGTATCCTTCCCGTTGATGTATCGTACTGCAAGAGGAGCATTTGAACAGCTGGATAATAATATAATTTACGCTGCGAGAATTTTAGGCATATCGGAATGGAAAATTTTCTGGCGTGTAATGCTGCCGAATAGCTTTTATGGCATCATGGCAGGTGTAGTTCTTGCCTTTACCAGAGCATTGGGAGAATTCGGTGCGACAATCATGGTAGCAGGCAATATACCTGGCAAGACACAAACTATTTCGACGGCAATATATACAGCGGTGCAGGCAGGAGATTATGAGCTTGCCTATAAATGGGTGAGTGTTGTGGTGGCAATTTCGTTTGCGGTTATACTTTTGCTTAACTGCTGGATTGCCAAACAAGGGAAAAACTCTGCTTATTTGCCTCAGAAAGCGGGGTGATCCGAAAATGCTTGATGTTGATATTACAAAAATGCTTGGTGAGTTTGAGCTGAGAGTCAAATTTTTCGTAACAGACGAAAAAACGGCAATTCTTGGTGCTTCTGGCTGTGGTAAAAGTATGACATTAAAGTGTATTGCTGGTATAGAAAAACCTGACAAGGGACGCATCGTACTGAATGACAGAGTTTTGTATGACAGTAGTAAGCAAATTAATTTATCACCGCAAGAACGTAAGGTGGGTTATCTTTTTCAAAATTATGCCTTGTTTCCAAACATGACCGTAGCACAGAATATAGGTTTTGCCTTAGAAGGAAAAAGAGATAAAAATAATATTGTAAAAGAGTTTATCAATAAACTCAGGTTGAACGGATTAGAAAACAAATACCCCGCGCAGCTTAGCGGCGGACAGCAGCAACGTACTGCATTAGCCAGAATGCTGGCGCTTGATACGGAAATGATTATGTTTGATGAACCGCTTTCAGCATTGGATAGTTTCCTGAAATGGGAGTTGGAGCAGGAACTATTGGATATTTTTGCTGGTTTCGGCAGACCAATTCTTTATGTTTCTCACGATAGAGGAGAGGTTTTTCGTTTGTGTGATCATATTGTTATCCTAGATAAGGGGAAAATTGTCAGTAACAGTACAAAACATGCTTTGTTTGAAAATCCTACGACAGTAACGGGAACCATCCTAACCGGCTGTAAGAACATATCACCAGCTTTCTGCCGAGGTAATGGTATAGCAATTGCAGCAGATTGGGGAGTAGGATTCAAAATTCCTCAAGAAATAGACCCAGATGCTGTAAGGTTTTTGGCGGTACGGTCTCATCTGATGATGTCAGGCGTGGAATATGAAAATGTGTTCAACGCACAAATTGTTAATATTATTGAAGATGTATTTAATTGGATAGTTGTATTGAAACTTTCATCAAAGGCAAAGAAAACTTTCAGATGGGTTGTCAGCAAAAAAGAATTGCCTTATCTGAAAGCAGGAACGAATATAACAGTAGGCATAGCTTCAGAACATGTATTTTTTTTGGAGAGTTAAAAAATGAACACAAAAGGCTGTCATATTAATGTGACAGCCTTTTGTGTTTTGAGCGCAGCAAACTAAAAATTTGTGTACTCAAAAAATATAATATGATGGAGAAATGTTTTTCATTGAAAGACAGATTCTTGTGAAGTATAATTATGAGCGTAATATATTAAAAAGGGAGTGGTAAAATGGGGAGAGAAGAAAAACGCGGTCTACTAGACAGGATTTTGACCTGGATTGAAAAAGCAGGAAACAAGCTTCCGGATCCAGCAACTTTATTCGTACTTCTGGCAGCGTTAATCGTTGTTTTGTCCGGCATTTTCAGTTTAATGGGGGTAACGGCTGTTCATCCTGGAACAGGAAAAACACTGGCTGTTGTAAACTTGTTTTCTAAAGAAGGCATCAGACTCATGTGGAGTAAGGCTGTTAGCAATTTTTCCGGCTTTGCACCTCTTGGCATGGTATTGGTGGCAGTAATTGGTGCCGGCGCTGCGGAGAAAAGCGGATTCTTAGGTGCATTTATGCAAAAAATGCTTGGAAGCGCGTCCTCAGCAATGGTAACTTTTGCTATTCTGTTCATAGGTATCAATGGAAATATTGCAGGTGACGCCGCATTTGTAGTAATGCCGCCGTTAGCTGCTATTATTTTTTTAGGAATGGGACGACTCCTTTACTCGGAATGTTCGCGGCATATGCAGGTGTAGCGGCGGGATTTTGTGCTAATATGGCGTTAGGACTTTCAGATGCTCTTGCCTATGGTTATACTGAAGCAGCTGCCCGGATGATTGATCCGAATTATTTGGCTTCTCCGGCTATCAATTACTATTTTTTGGTAGCATCATGTGTAGTTCTTTCTGTAGTTGGGACTATTGTAACGGAAAAATTTATGGCTCCGAGATTTGAAAATGCCGATTTAAGCAAATATGATTATGACAAAAAGGCAACAGAATTATCACCTCAACAAAACAAAGCATTGAAAATGGGCATCATGTCTTTTTTCATCACAGTTGCTGTGATTATTGCCATGTGTCTGGGGGATGATCCTGTTCTTGGTGATGCTAAAACAGGATCCCTTATGGCTGCTACATCTCCGTTTATGAGCGGCATTATTATAACGGTTTCACTGATCTTATTCGTACCTGGTGCCGTCTATGGTTTTTTCTCCGGCAGATATAAGAACGATAAGGATATGTTTGCCGATATCGTCGCTGCGTTCAAAGATATGGCTCCATATATTTTATTGTGCTTCTTCTGCGCACAGTTCACCAATTATTTCAGCTGGAGCAATCTCGGTGCAATCATTGCTATTAAGGGAGCAGGCGCACTGAAAGCTCTGAATTTCACGGGCGTGCCCTTGGTAATAGGTCTTGTTGTTGTTTCTTGTATTGTTAATATTTTTATTGGTTCAGCTTCAGCTAAATGGGCAATTTTAGCTCCTGTCTTTGTACCTATGATGATGATTTTGGGTTATGATCCAGCAATCACGCAAACAGCATATCGTATTGGCGATTCTATAACTAACCCACTTTCGCCTTTATTCTATTATTTTCCGTTAATCCTGGGTTTTGCCAGAAGATATGAAAAAGATACAGGTATGGGAACAATTATTGCCAATATGATGCCATATTCCATTACCTTCACTATCACTTGGATAATTTTGTTAGTAGTCTGGATTGTCTTCGATTTGCCATTAGGACCGGGCGGCGGAATTTTCCTGCAATAACAGCCGGTATATAACTGTTTTCACTAATGTCGGTTGGGGCGAAGAGGAGAAAATATGGATTTCAAAGAACAAGCTGAAAAAATAAGCAGCTATATTATTGAAAAAAGACGATGGATTCATAGTCATGCAGAACTTTCTTTCAACGAGAAAGAAACAACAGCCTACATTGCCGGCGAATTGGAGAGAATGGGCATAGAAGTTCGCCTGTTCTCAGATTATTACGGCGTAATAGGCATAATTCATGGTGATAAACAAGGGAAAACGGTAATGCTGCGTGCTGATATTGATGCTTTGCCTATAGAAGAAAAGAGTGGCGTGGAATTTGCATCGCATAATAAAGGTGTGATGCATGCCTGCGGTCACGATTGCCACAGCTCCATGTTGTTGGGTGCGGCTCGTATGC
>JBFWIF010000085.1:0-9611 GCA_050256135.1 Acidaminococcaceae bacterium
TCCCCCCCCCTTGGCTTTGAACAGCAACAGATAAACGTGCAGCAGGCAGCTTTGCTGGATGAAAAAGTATAGAATTTCCTATATGCAAGATAAAAAGAACTTCAAAGTAAATGGTAACGATCATTTACACTGAGGTTCTTTTTTTGTAGCTTAAATTTAAAAAAAAATTAAAAACTGCTAAAGTTATGGAAACAACTCCCGATAATAATAACAAGAGATTAAAAATGAAAATCTCAAAATAATCATTCATTGTTAGTATCAGAAGTTTTAAAAATAATTTTTAAAAATAAAATAAAATTCGCTAAAGTTATTTGAAAGACCGCCGATATTAATAATAAGAAAGCTTAATAATTTGAAGGGCCTTGCGTACGGAGGAAGCCCAACAAATTTAAAGTAAAAAATAATCATTATAAAAAACGGAGGAAAAAACAATGAGAATCAATCATAACATTTCAGCACTGAATACTTATAACAAGTTAACGGCCAATACAGCAGCCACTTCTAAGTCTTTAGAAAAACTGTCGTCCGGTTTAAAAATCAACAAAGCAGGCGATAATGCCGCTGGCTTGGCGATTTCTGAAAAAATGCGTAGTCAGATTAGAGGACTTGATCAGGCATCTACAAATGCTAACGACGGTATTTCTTTAATTCAAACTGCTGAAGGTGCGCTTAATGAAACACATTCCATTCTTCAAAGAATGAGAGAGTTAGCCGTACAGTCTTCAAATGATACCAATACAACTGTCGATCGTTCGGAAATTCAAAAGGAAGTAAATCAGTTAACATCTGAAATTAATCGTATTGGTAATACAACTGAATTCAATACGAAAAAATTACTTACCGGTGATTTAAAAGGTGCGGGTTCATCGGCCACAAATGAAAGTTCAACATTTAAATTTGCTATTGGCAGTGGAACAACCGGTACAACAACGTTATCAATTGGTGGTTCAAATTATAATATAACTTTTGCGACTGGTGCAAGTGGTAATTCAGACCCTACAGTCGATGCTACAACAAAAACAATTACGGTTTATACATCAGGTGCTATTACAGGTGGTGAATCTGGCTTAACAGATAAACTTATCTCTGCATTCCAGTCAATGAGAGGTATCGATCCAAGTTTATCAATTTCAGAATTTACATTTACGAAAGATGCAACTAGTGGTACACTTACAGTTGCTGCTTCAGCTACAGGTTTATATGCAGGTTCCGCTGGAGAAGACAGTATAAGTTTTGCAAGTGGTCGTTCAGTTGTTGAATCTAATGTTACTGAAGGGGCAAATGGTGCTGATGGTGCAGCACAATTACAAATTGGTGCAAATAATGGCCAAGCTTTTACGGTGTCAATTAATGATATGCGTTCTGTCAATTTAGGGATCTCGTCAGCAACTGGTGGTTTTGCTAATGGTATCACAATAAATGATGATGGTTCTATCACTAGTGGCTCGATTGGGGCAAGTTTTACGGCTGCTACTGTAGTAACGGATGGTACAACAGCTGTGACAAGTGAGTATGCACTTGATGTATCGACCCATGATAAGGCAACAAAGGCAATCGAAGTGTTGGATTCGGCAATTAAGAATGTCTCTGCAGAGCGTTCTAAACTTGGTTCTTACCAGAATCGTTTGGAACATACCATCAATAATCTCGGTACTTCTTCTGAAAACCTGACCACAGCCGAATCACGAATCCGTGACGTTGATATGGCTAAAGAAATGATGGAATTCACCAAGAACAATATTCTTTCACAAGCTGCTCAGTCAATGCTGGCTCAGGCAAATCAACAACCACAAGGCGTACTTCAATTATTGCAATAAGCATAAGTTTTTCAAAACCACCTTCGGGTGGTTTTTTTTCGCATAAAAAGCCAAGCTTTTCTTTACAAAAAGCAACAATCCCTCTATACTTTAAATATGACTTGTTTTGCTCAAAAAAATCGAATTCTTGTCGATAATATCAATAACAAAAATGTAAAGGCAGGTAAAGAAATGAAGCTTATCATTAATAATAAAAATATGGATTTTAAAAATGATATCAGTGAAGTAAAGTCGCTTCTGGCAGCAGTCATCCAGGCATTGGATGAAGATAACCTTGAGTTGTCCCATTTGATTGTTGATGGGGTTGCGGTGTATCAGGATTTTGAAGAGTATTTAAATGAACAGATCGAGACGATTACTGAGATTGAAGTCATAACTCTCGAACTGAAGCCGTTAATTGAAGAGACACTAAATTCGGCCAATGATTATATTGGTAATGTTCAAGCCTTATTAAAACCCTTAGCCGAGGCTTATTATCAATCGCCAGAATCATATGACTGGAAGCGTCTAGCAGAGCTTTTTGAAGGCCTCGGCTGGCTTTTGGATACCATGAATCGGATCGATCAGATTGATCAGCTGCATTTATACATTTTAAATTACGACATCTGGAATGAGTATGTTCAGACCTTGAAGGGTTTATATACCCAAATTGCTGAGCTTGAACAGGCTATGCTCAATAAAGACAGTGTTTTGATCGGGGATTTGATTCTTTATGAGATCCTACCAATTTTTGAAACAGCTGAGGAAAAGCTTCGCTTCCTTGTCTCCGTAGGAGGCGCTCATGTTAGCTGATAATATCTTGTTTTTAAGAGATCGGTATCCAGCTGTTTATCAGGCAGTTAAAAGCTGGGAGGAATCAGAATCAGATTCCAAGGCTTTTGTTGAGGAAGCCAAAGATGGAAATTTGACCTTGAAATATGTTAGGGATGAACAGGTTATTTATGTCCACAGCAAATATAATCCCCAGCGAGAAGCCCAAACGGTTGTTGATAAATTGTCAGCGGATCAGGTTATTGATGAAAATAGCCATGTTGTTTTTTATGGGATTGGCCTGGGTTATCATATTGAGACCTTTTTAGCGCAGTATCCACAGGCAAGTTATTCGATTATCGAGCCTTCAGCTGAGATTTTTGCCTGTTATCTTGATCATAAGATCCTAAAAAAAAGCTTGAGCAAAAATCTGATGATGTTGCAGTGTGGCAATCAGGCAGAGATCCTTTATGCAAAAGCCGTGCAGTCAAAAGACAAAAACCTGTTAATCTGTGAGTTACCAGCTTATACGCAGATTTTTACGGCTGAATATACGGCCTTCCTTTCGGAATTTAAGCGAATTATCAAAGAGCAGCGATCCGCCTTGCATACCAACTTAGCTTATAAAAAAAGATGGGTCATCAATAGTGTCAACAATTTAAAGGTGGTCCTGAAGACCCCAAATATTCTGTTGGAAGATCATGATTTTTGCAAAGGAAAAAGTGCCCTTTTAGTGGCAGCGGGCCCCTCCCTTGATCTGGAAATAGAAAACATTAAAAAAATCAAGCAAGAAGGACTGGCGTATATTTTTTCAGTGGGATCGGCGATTAATACCCTGATCCACCATGGCATTGAACCCGATGCCATCTGCACTTATGACCCATCCGAAAAAAACCAGATGGTTTTTAATAAAATAAATCAACTTGGGGTTGATGCCATTCCAATGGTTTTTGGTTCCAGCGTCGGCTACGAGGTGTTGGAACAATATCTGGGGCCAAAATATCATATGATTACCAATCAGGATACCGTAGCGTCGTATTTTTTACAGCCAGAAAATAAAGAACAACTTGATATGGTTAGTGACGCCCCAACCATTGCGGTTGTCACACTGGAGCTGCTTGTTAAACTTGGTTTTTCGCAGATTATTCTGGTTGGACAGAACCTTGCCTATACCGAAAAGAAAAGCTATTCCAGCGGGATTGATTACATGACTGGGGAAATGCAGAAAACGATGTTGCAGTCCGATGGTGTTTTTACTGAAAATGTTGTGGGCAAACAGGTAAAAACCACCGAATCTTTTTTAAATATGAAACGACAGTTGGAGCATACAATCAGTAAATACCAGGCGAAGGTGGTGAACACCACCATTGATGGGGCAAAGATTGAAGGAACCCGTTTCACGCCCCTAAGCCAGCTGATTGATGAGTTATTAACAAAGTCCGATGTTTTTGAACATCCACTAAGTCAGATGAAATTGACAAAAAAATATAATAAAGTGTATGCCTTTTCTCAGTTGGAACAGCTTAAGACGGCTTTTCAGGAATACCAAAGTCTTGTTTCGGGCATCAAAAGCTGTCTGCTAGAACTGCAGGATCTAACCCGTAGAAATCAGGAAAAGGAAGTCCATCAGACCCACCTGAAAATGGATCGGCAGATTAAAGCGATGGAAGACAACGACTTCTTTAAAATGATTGTAGTGCCAATAAATCGGGTGGAGTATGGGATTCTCGTTAATGAAATTCAAAAAAATAAAACGGAAAAGAATCATTTTAAAAAAGCCAGAAGTGTAATCAAGCCAACGGAGATATTTATAGATTTGCTTTATACTGATATGAATTTAAATAATGAAATCATGCTGGTGTTTGATAATGTGATCCGGGAATTTTCGTAGGTTAAATGGTGTCGAGATTATCTATAATAATTCAAAATACATAGATTTTCGAGATTTAAATGTAGAGGAGTAGCAAAAATGACACTGAATGATTTTGTTTTATATAGTGGTGAGTCGATTTTAAGTGCATTAAAAAAGATTAATCTAAATAAAAAGGGTTTTCTGATCATGGTTGATCAGTTTTTCAAGACGGTCGGCACATTGACTGATGGTGATCTACGTAGAGCATTCTTAAAATATAAAACAATAGAAGATTCAGTTGATACGATATACAATCAGAGTTATGAATTTTTGACTACAAGGGATAAATTTAGGCGGGCGATTGAATTGTTCAAAAACTCGCAAATCGATTTTTTGCCAATAGTGGATGATAAAGGGAAATTATTCAATATTATCACAAAAAAGAATATGCACGTTCTATTACTAGGGGATATCAAATTTGATTGGACTTACCCCTTTCTGGAACTGGATGATTTGGTGCTAGAACATGAAATATATGACCGCCCATGGGGTTTTTATAAAACAACATTTCTAAATTCTTATTCTCAGTCAAAAATTCTAAATGTCCGTCCATTACAGGAACTAAGTCTTCAAGAACATCAAAAACGTGAAGAATATTGGGTTGTGATTAGTGGTATTGGCGAGGTAGTAATTGGGACATCGAAGAAAAGAATCGAAGCGGGCAGTTTTATTTTTGTTCCCAAAGGTTGCAAGCACAAATTGAAGAACATTTCAAAAGATCAGGCATTGATGGTAGCAGAAGTTCAATTAGGCGAATACTTTGGTGAAGATGATATTGTTCGTTACGATAGTGTTTATTCTGAAAAGGAAGACTGTGAATGATTAGTTTTAAATGTATTAATTGTGGAAGTGATAAGTATATCGCTATGGCAAAAAAGTGCCGTGATTCTGAAGAATTCAAGGTTCTGAAATGCAAAGAATGCAATTTAGTGCAATTGGATCACATGCCCGAAATTTCAGAGGATCAAAATTTTTATGATGCTGATCAACAAGTGAAGAATTGCATCTCAGAGTTAACCTTGCAGCAGATGCAAACAAATGCCAGAGAAGATAATCTCAGAAGATATGAAATGATAAAACAGTACCATAATGAGGAAACGAAATTATTAGAAATAGGCTGTGGCTATGGTTTTTTTCTTGAACTACTCCAGTCTGAAGGGATTTTTGCTGAAGGGATCGAAATCGGCGAAGAAAGAAGAAGCATTGCTAATAAGCGGTGTAACAATCGCATACAAGCAATTAATTTGTTGGCTGATACGACGCTTCAGTGCAGTGAGAAGTATGATATTGTATGCCTGTTTCAAGTATTAGAACATATTTCCAATCCCGTTTTATTTTTAGCGAATATTAAGCGTCTTTTCTTAAACGACTCAAGCTTAGTGATCATTGAAATACCAAATGTTGACGATCAGATGTTAAATCATTCAAAAGCTTACTTCGATTTTTATTGGCAACGTGCCCATCTAACCTACTACAGTCAACAAACTGTGAAGATGGTATTAGAAAGGGCTGGCTATTACATTGAGGAAATTTATGGGATTCAGCGCTATAGTCTTGAGAATAGCTTTAATTGGATTATTAATCAGGCACCACAGCTAAAAAAACCGGCGTATCAATCAAGAGATGGATTAAAATGGCTGGAAAAATATTACAAAGATACCATTGAGAAGAACTTGACTGCAGACACCTTGATTATTATTGCAAGAAAAGAGTCGAGCAATCAGTTGGACTTTTAGTGATAATAGTGTGTTTAGACAACTTAGAGGAATCAGAGGAGGAGGGTGAAATATGGGAAAAACTGCTTTTATAACGGGAATAACCGGACAGGATGGCGCTTATTTAAGTGAATTTCTTTTAAATAAAGGGTATACTGTTCATGGACTGAAACGGAGAACGTCACTACAAAATACTGGGCGAATTGATCACCTTATTAGACAAGACAACGAATGCACAAGACTGTTTTTGCATGATGGTGATTTAACAGATGCCACCAATTTAGTACGGCTTATTGCTGAAATAAAACCGGATGAAATATATAACTTAGGCGCTCAAAGCCATGTGAAAGTGTCTTTCGATGTCCCGTTATATACGGCTGATACCGATGCCATCGGGGTGTTGAGAATACTAGAAGCGATTAGAATTCTAAGTTTGGAAAAGAAGACAAAATTCTATCAGGCTTCAACCAGTGAATTGTATGGCAAGGTTCAAGAAGTTCCTCAGAATGAAACAACACCTTTCTATCCACGCAGCCCCTATGCAGCGGCAAAGCTGTATGCCTATTGGGTGACGGTTAACTATCGTGAAGCTTATGATCTATTCGCCTGCAATGGCATTTTATTTAATCATGAATCGCCACTTCGTGGGCAAGAGTTTGTAACAAGAAAAATTACAATGGCGGCAGCAAGAATCAAACTTGGTTTACAAGAACGGCTTTACTTAGGAAATATTGATTCAAAAAGAGATTGGGGACATGCCAGCGACTATGTCAAGGCGATGTGGTCGATGCTGCAACAAGAGCAGCCTGACGACTATGTCATTGCGACAGGGGAAACACACTCGGTTCGTGAATTTGTCGAATTGACCTTTAAAAAGTTAGATATCAGGATAAAGTGGTGTGGTAGTGGTATTGATGAAAAAGGTATTGATGAAGAAACCGGACGAGTTGTAGTTGAGATTGATGAAAAATTCTATCGACCAACTGAAGTGGACCTGTTATTAGGTGATCCTCAGAAAGCTAAAACTCATTTGAATTGGCAACCGGAAATTAAATTTGAAGATTTGGTTGCTGAAATGGTGGAAGCAGATTTTAAGATAGCGCTTAGCAAGAAGAATCAAGAATAAGTATTGATGTTGTGTGATGAGTTAAATGAGGGAGTAATGACTGAAAAGATTTTTATTTCGACGGGTGCCTTCGGGAAGATCGGTATTGATGAACTGATAAAAAAAACGTTTAGTAGTGATTTGACTAATATTGAATTAAGCTCAGGTGCTTTCTATAATGAGTCAATGAAAAGAGATTTGTTGCAGGCTATAGATTCAAAAACGCATCGTTTTTTGGTTCATAATTATTTTCCGGTACCAGAGAAACCGTTTGTCTTAAACCTGGCTTCTGAAAATAAGGATATACTAAATCTCAGCCGCAAGCATTGCCAAGCAGCAATGCAGCTGACAGCGGAATTAGGAGCAGAATTTTACAGTGTTCACGCTGGTTTTTGTTTTCATGCACGGCCTGAAGATTTGGGCAAAAATCAAAGAAAATTGGAGCGTTTTCCCAAAGCGATTGGGTACAATATCTTTCTGGAAAGCCTTTATAAGTTAAGTAAAATAGGCAAAGAATGCGGCCTTAAAATTGCCGTAGAGAATAATGTAGTAACAATGGATAATCTTAATAGTGACAATAATAATGAGAATGATCTTTATTTATGTGTGACAGGGGAAGACCTCCAATCATTAATGGGGGATCTCGATGATCAAAGCATTAAGCTGTTAATTGATTTAGGGCATTTAAGTGTTACCGCTAACTCCATGGGGTTTGATCCGTTTGGCTTTATAGAAACGGTTGCAGCAGATGTTATCGCCTTTCATATCAGTGAAAACGATGGTTTGAAGGATCGGAATTTGCCAGTAACAGAAACATCCTGGTTTTGGCCCAGTTTAAAAAAATTTAAAAATAGTGCTTATTTTGTTTTAGAAGCATATAATTTGACCATGGAAACAATCAAAAAACAATGTCAAATCATCAGAGCGGGTATTTATGAATAAAAAGAAAGCTGTATTAAATAAAGAAGAAATAGTTAATAATATACTAATAATAAAAGAAGCTGATATTGAACCGTTTCAAGCGCCGATCTCGATGCCGGATTTATCAGGTAACGAGTTAAAATATATCACTGATTGCGTTAATTCAGGTTGGATTTCTTCCCAAGGACAATATGTAAAAAGATTTGAAAAGGACTTCTCTGCCTTTACGCAAAGTAAGTTTGGGGTTGCTGTCATGAATGGAACCGTGGCGCTGCATTTAGCATTGCTGGCTTTAGGTATTGGGGAAGGTGATGAGGTGATCTTACCGGATCTGACCTTTGCAGCGACAATAAATGCAGTCTTATATGTAGGGGCAAAACCTGTTATTGTTGACGTGGGCATTGATGACTGGTGTATTTCTCCGGTCGCTATCGAAAAGGCAATTACAACAAAAACAAAAGCAATTATACCAGTTCATCTTTATGGCCAAGTATGCAAGATGGGCATTATCATGGAGATAGCCAGGAAGTATCATTTAAAAGTGATCGAAGACTGTGCTGAAGCTCATGGCGCTGAATTTAATGGTCAAAAGGTTGGAACGTTTGGTGATATTGGTTGTTTTTCTTTTTTTGCAAACAAAATCATCACCACCGGTGAAGGTGGGATGTGTGTTACCAATTCGGAATCGCTTGCAGAAGAATTATGTGTTTTGAGAGATCATGGAATGTCCAAAACGAGGCGATACTGGCATGAAAAAGTTGGCTATAATTATCGTCTGACAAATTTACAGGCGGCAATCGGCTGTGCACAATTAGAGAATATTAGCTCTATCCTGGAAAAACGTGAAGACATTGAGAAATCATACATTGATGGTTTAAAAGATGTTAAAGAGATATCTTTTCAAGGAAAATTTAACAAGAGAAAAAAAGTTACTTGGCTTACAAGTGCTTTGTTGAGTCCAATGATCAATCGTGAAGCATTTATAAAAAAAATGAGTATAGTTGGAATTGATATTCGGCCGTTTTTTTATCCGTTATCGACAATGCCGATCTATGCTCAGTTTAGTAATGATCAAGGAAACCCGGTTGCTTTGGAGCTCAGTCATCGTGGGATAAATCTACCAACGATGACCAGTAAAAATAGTGATTTCTATGCTACCATAATTGAGCAGATTAAAGCATTCTTTTGTCAAACGATAGTGTCAAGTGAGCTATGAAAAACCAGAGCTGAAAAAACAGGCTCAAATAGAACCATAGAAACGTTGGATTTCAGGATTGTGGCAGCTCACGCCACCCTTGACGGCGCACAAAAGCAATGCTCTGAAGGATTTACCGCAGGCGAAGAACTCAGGAACAGATCGCTTTTGGTGCCTGCTTCACAGCATTGTAGCA
>JBFWIF010000086.1:0-9124 GCA_050256135.1 Acidaminococcaceae bacterium
TTTCGGATCGTACGAATATTTTTTTTGAAGGCGTACTCACGGGCAATGTGGCACGGGGTTCACGAAGTGCGTTTTTTGATTGTGCAAGATATAAGTCGCGACTACGACTTACAGCCGCTATATGACCTTGAATCTTTGAATCTTGAATCTTTGAATTAAACATGCCCCACCCCTGGAACAATATACTCGTAGTAACGCTGGACGAACTGGTGCCTGAGTTTTATAGCTCAGAAGCTAGCTTAAGTACAGTTTGCAAGCGTGCCGAAAAGCGTGGCTATGGTATGCGGCGGGTGCAGCTGGGAGGCAACGGGCGGCAGATGCTGATCGATTTCGACAGCCTGCCCAACAGCCTTAAAGATGCCATTGGCGATCCGCGCAAGGGCCTGCATATATTGGAAGATTATTTTAAACTTGATCAGCAGGCCGTTGAGTTTTACCGCAACTACACCTTTGATGATGGCAGCCACATTGACGATGCTATCCAGGACAAATACATTGCCAATGCCAGCCTGCTAAAAGCCTGCCAACGTTTGAAACCAGCCCGCGAGGCCGAAATAATAGGCAAAGGATACACACCCAAGGGTATATACAACAGCCTGTGGCGCGATGCCATAAGCTTTGGCCCGGTGATGGAGCGCAAATGGGGCATGGTGCACAGCCTGCCCCCGGGCGAACGACGCTGGATACAAACCTACAAACGATTTGCAGAGGAAGGATACCCCAGCCTGATCAGCAAAAAGCATCAAAACACAAATGCCGCACCAAGCAACCAGGACGAGATAATGAAGCTGCTGGCCGATATGTTTGGAACCCAAGCGCACAAACCAACCTTTACGGAAGTATCGCGGCAATATGATGCATTTTTGAGCGGCTACCTCGAAGTTATTGACAACAAAACACGCATACCCCACAGCCCCGCCGGATACCCCAGCCTTAGCGCAGGCACCATCAGGAACTACCTGAACACTTACGAGAGCCGTATAGCCACCATGGCCAAGCGCAGCGGCAACCGCCAAAAGCTTATCAGTTCCACTATTCCTTATCACAGCTTGTTACATCCGCAATATGCCGGTAGTATCATATCTATAGATGACCGTCAGCCGCCATTTGAATATGCCAAAGGCCAACGCATGTGGTTCTACAACGGCATCGACCTGGGCAGCGAGGCATTTACTACGTGGGTGTATGGCAAAACCAAAGAAGGCATCATTTTAGAATTTTACCGCCAAATGGTGCGCAACTATGCCGAATGGGGCTTTGCATTGCCACACGAACTTGAGTGCGAGAGCTCGCTCAACAGCCAGTTTGCACACACCTTCCTGCGCGAGGGTTATATGTTTGAGAATGTTCGTATAGAAGCCAACAATGCCCGCGGTAAGCGTATTGAAGCATACTACAAACCACTGCGTTATGCTTATGAAAAAAAAGAAATAGGCTGGCTGGCACGTCCGTTTGCATTTTCAGAAGCTAACCAGGCAGGTAATACCAAAGTGCCACTGATCCCTTACGACAGACTGGCCATGCAAAGTCTCAAACACATTGAGCAATGGAACAACAGCCCCCACAGCCTATATCCTGATAAAACCCGCTGGGAGATGTTTTGCGAAAACCAGCATCCTAATTTAAGGCCTACCAATTACCTGGCCTTTATGCGTCATTTGGGTTATAAAACAACCACTTCGTGCAATGCTGGTATTATCAAGTTGCAGCGGCAGGAATGGCTCCTGGGCGACCAGGGCCAGATATACACCGGTGATAGGCTTATCAACCTGATGAAGCTCACCGAAGGCAAAACAGTGGATGTTTATTGGCTCGATGCTAATAACGGCACTATACTAAAAGCCCTGGTTTATATTGGCGACACCTACATATGCGAGGCACTTCCCAAGCCGGTTTATCACCGTGCCAAGTTGGAGCAAACAGCAGCCGACCACGAAGCCCGCCAGCTGATGAGTAGCTATGCCACAACTATTGAGGCCTACCAGCGCAGGCGCAAAAATGAGCTTCAGGCTGTTACGGTTATAGATAACACTCCTGTTACCCTTAATAATAAGTTTAAAATACCGGCACTTCATCAAAACGAAATAACACATGAACCGGAAATCCTTCCCGAACCCGATTTGGAAGATGATTTAATTACGGTTGAAAGATCATTTAAACCGAGCCTGCGCGACAGGTTTTAGCTAACCTTTAAAACTATCAAAAAATGTTACAAATCACTAACGAATTTAAAGACAAAGTAATTGCTGCCCTGCTTGAGCAACGTGCCAATTATGGCGGAACAGAAGCCGCATTTGCACGCCAATGGGGCATGAATGCATCTGTATTATCAAGGCTAAAAAGCGGCGAACGCGAAGGATTGCTCCGCGACAGTGCCTGGCTAAACCTTGGCCGTGAGCTTCAGGTAAGCCTCACCGAGCGTAAATGGAATATGGCACGAACTGATGTGTTCACTGTCATTGAGGAGGACATTGCCTTTTGCAAAGAATTCAGTAAATCGCGCATTTGTGTAGATGACTGCGGCATTGGCAAAACTTACTCCGCTAAATACCTGAGCCGTACCTTGAAAAACTGCTTTTATGTAGATGCGAGTCAAGCCAAAACCAAGCAGCTATTTATCAGGCTCATTGCTAAAACTGTTGGTGTGGAGCATACCGGACGCATGGCTGATGTGAAAGCAAACATCAAGTATTACTTGCGTATGCTGCCACAGCCTATTGTAATCATTGATGAGGCAGGCGATTTAGATTATCAGGCATTCCTGGTATTAAAAGAGCTTTGGAACGCCACTGAAGGAGCTTGTGGCTGGTATATGATGGGAGCTGATGGCTTAAGGCAGAAAATTGAACGTGGCATTGCACACAAACAAGTTGGTTTTAAAGAGCTATTCAGTCGCTACAGCGAACGCTACACCACTGTAGTTCCGGCAGGAAATGCCGAACGTATGGCATTTTATCGCAAGCTTATAACCGATGTGCTGCAAGCCAATATGACCGATACTACCAATTTGAACGGTATTGTAAAACGCTGCCTGGCAACCGACAGCGGCAATATAAGCGGCCTGAGGCGTGCCGAAAGTTTACTCATACTCAACAGTTAGGCCAGGCCATGAAACGAACCATAACAATCAGAAATATCTATCAAAAGGAGCATGAAACACTTGCACTGGATGGAATATGGCTGGATGTGCTGGGCGAACCCGAATCGAATGGAGCATGGCTCATTTATGGCCGCGATAAGAATGGCAAAACATGGCTGGCATTAATACTGGCTCTTTACTTATCTACCATGAAAAAGGTACTTTATATTTCGGCTGAAGAAGGCATTGGGTTGGCATTTAAAAAGACCCTTCAGCGTGTAGGAGCCAACACCGATAACAACAACTTGCACCTTTTGGAATATGAAAGCTTTGAAGACCTGGATGAGCGTTTAGGCAAGCGCAGATCTCCCGATGTAGTATTTATTGATAACCTAACGATTTACCAGGACGAAGTAAAGAAATCAACACTCACCAGTTTTTTAGCCAGGCACAAAACCAAGCTGATAGTATTCCTGGCACACGAGGAACGTGGCGAGCCTTACACAGCTGCTGCCAGGCTGATAAGCAAGCTGGCAAAAGTTCGCTTTCAGGTTCGCGGGCTGCAATGCAATGTTAACGGACGTGTGCCTGGTGGCGTGTTGATGATCGATGAGAAAAAAGCACAACTCTTTCACGGAACAAATACCCCAGAATAGTATGAAAGCTCATTGTGTTGTATGCGGAATTCAAATCAAGGATGGCGATGGATACTATAAATATCCTTCCGGATTTGAATGCCGTGAATGCGGCGAACCGGCAGTTAGAAAAAACAGAAAAACCCTAAATAAATCATTAATCACAAACACAAAGTAGCCATGAAAACAAAAACACATTTCACCTACACCTACGATCCCGGAGCCTTGCGTTTAAACATTTTTGAGAACGGCAAGCTGCGCGGCGGGTTTACAGGCCAGGCAGCCGAGCGCGAATTTGCTCGCCTGCTCGAGTCCGGAGCCGAAATAAACATCACTGATATGACAGACGACATCCGTAAAGCCAAGGTACGCCGCCTGCGTGCCATTTGGATCAAACAAGGCATCGACCAGTACAGGGACAGCATACTGAGCCAGTATGGCGTTAGCAGTACAGCTGATCTGAGTATTGAAAGCCTTAACGAACTGATTGACCACTACACCAACAAAGCCCCTGCCACCGAGCATGTGCGCCGGCAGCGTAGCATTATCCTCGACTTGCTAACCAAGCTTGGGATATACAAAAATAATGGCGACTGGGAGCGTGTAAACGCCTACCTGATGCAGCCCCGCATTGCCGGTAAGCTGATATACCAAATGAACAGCGATGAGCTGAACGCCTGCGCTAAACGCCTGAGGGCTATCCTACACAAAAAGGATCCTGTTGAGCGCGAAATTGAACGTCAAAGCATACTCAACTAATACCCTAAGGCGATGGAAACCCCCTATGCAGAAATCAGAAAACTACAACAGGAAATTGATCAGTTCGATGCTATTATCAGTGTCGAAAAAACAAATCGCAAAAAGCAGGCACTGGTAGCCGCGCGCAAAAAACTTGCAAAGAAAGTATTGAAGTTAAAAAACCTAGAATTAACAAATTAACATTATGGAAGCAATTAATTTAGATCAGCTTACCCCTCAACAAATTGAGGATCTGACAAAAAAACTCAAAGAAAAACAGCAGCTCGAGGCTGATAAACGCCGCCGCGACAGGGAAGCTTATGAAGAGCTGAAGGATATGGCAATTCGCGAAAGCTTTCAATTGCTGAACAATCTCAGTAAAATGATAATGGAAGTGCGCGAACAGGTGTTTAACAATTTTGATGATGTGCTTTCGCTTAAACAAATAGTTTTTAGCTTAACAGATGAGCAAATGGAACGCCAGGAAAGTCACACTTTTACTTCAAGTGACGGACAGTTATCCATCATCATTGGAAATAACACAGTTGATCGCTGGGATGAAACGGTTGATGTTGGTATTACACGCGTAAATGAATGGCTTAAGAGCATGGCTAAAGATGAGGAAAGCGGCAAGCTGGTATCCTTTATCCACGACATGCTTAAACCTAACAAGGATGGCGTGCTAAAAGCTTCCAGAATCCTGGATTTAAGCAAAAAAGCAGCAGAGTTTGGCGATAAGAAACTGATCGAAGCTGTTGAGCTTATACGAGAGGCTTACAGGCCTTCCAAAACATCGCAATACATCAAAGTGAAGATGAAAGGCGACAAAGGTCAGGACGTTTATTTGCCACTCTCAATGAGTTTCTAAAAATGTGTAATCATTGCATTTATAGCCGGTGTGCCCAGTGTGGATATGAATATTGCCTCAGGTGTGAGGCGGCTATATGCCCACACTGCGGACACGGCTATTTTGATGCTGAATCAATAACTTTTGAAACCATAATACAGATGAATACCAACGAAATATTTAAAGCTGCCCTGGCATTATCGGCTGATGATCGCAAAGCTTTGATGGAACAGCTGAAGCAGGCCGATAAAACTAATAATGCCAGCCCTGCAGCCGGACGTGAGGTGTTTTGCGATTTCTACCTGGAACATTTTGGAACAGCGTACTATTGGGTAGCCAAGGATTATGTAGCACTCAAGCAGTTGCTCAATAAGATCAAAAAAAAGCTTGCCGAACAACACAAACCCAGTGATGAAAATGCGCTTTTAGATTCATTTAAACATCTCTTAAAGGCTATTGTAAAATTAGACAACGATTGGTACAAACAGAACTTTTCGATGTCGGTTATAAACTCTCAATTCAATGTGCTCTATGTCAAAATCACAACAAAAAAGCCAGGCACTGTCTCAAACGAATACCGGGACAAAATTCTTAGAGACCTACAATCCTAAGAAGCTTGCCGTTATTTTTAAACACGCCACAAGCCCAGCTGCATGTATCGACAGCGGAGCAGTTAGCTTATATGGCCTTAGGCGCGATGTTGGCGAAACAAAGCTTCAGGCATTGATAAAGCTTTATTTGATCGATCTGAATGCACTGCTAAACCTGAAACGCCCACTCAGCGAACAGATGATTGATGCCATTGCTGAGGAAATTGTAAGCCAGTTTGGTTACCTCAATATGGCTGATATTAATCTTGTTTTCCGCCGTGCCAAAACAGGCCACTATGGCGAGCTGTACGAAACGATCAATATGCCTAAGGTGATTGGTTGGTTTACGGATTACTTTAACGAACGCTGCGCTATAGCAGCCGAAAGAAGCGTGCAGGAAGCCGAGCAATATAAAATAGATACTGATCGTGTGAGTGATGCTATGGCAGATGCCGACAAAGCTTTTAAGCTGAAGTATATGAAATATCTGAATGAGCAATGATTAACAAGAACGTAACCGACCGAAACAGGAAGATCCGCGAAATTGTAGCAGAGCACTACGAACCCGGACGCCAGGACAGATGCAAGCTTTGGGTGTATCGCAAAGTAGTGGTTAAGATCTATCCTATTTCGGAACGAACTTTTTGGAGATCGCTAAAGCAAAAATCAAAAGAAAAAAATCATGAATTACACAATTAAAAAAGGAAAGCATTTTTCTCAGTTCACCTGGAACCGTTTGTGGCCGTTTGTGCCAAAAGTGATTCGGGGCAATATTAAGTTTGGTGATGAGTGCGGCACTGCCTATGTGCAACAGCCCGGATGGAACAAAGTTACAGGTATAAGCTCGCTGCAGGTGCACCGCAATAGCGTGCGTATAGTGTGGCAGCCTGCCGGTTATCAAATGGTGCGTGTGGCTTTTTATGCTTACATAAACGGCAAACGACATATCATTGAGCTGGGCACGCTATCAACAAATTACCAATGGCCATACAAAATAGAAATGCGCGATATGAATTACACTGTAACACTTGGGTTTTACAGGGCTACGCTTTTTGGGAAAAAAGTGTGGCCACGCTTTCGCTGCTTCCCCTATTTTGGAGGCAGAAGCACTGCCCCTGCAGACATAAACATTACAATTAATTAACCAAGGCCGGGATGGGCGTTGATACAATAGGAAAATTGGTCATTTTTTACAATCTAAACCTCCCGGCCTGTTTTTATTCACACAAAAAAATCACAATCATGAAACTCAAAAGATTTAATCAACAAAATCGCTTGCCTGGTTTCATAGGCAATACGCGAACATCTGTCAGGTTTTTTAAAAACGGAATGATAACCTTTACTGCCAGCGCACTTAAGCGTTTAGGATTAGCACACGGCCAGTATGTTGAAATAGCCCAGGATGAGGATAGCCCCGAGGACTGGTACATATTGCACAGTACCGAACAATCCGGATTTTTGCTGCGCGATGGTGGAAAATCCGGAAATGCCATATTTAATAATGCCCACATAGGACGTGAGTTTGTTAATCAATTTGGCCCCGGCAAAAACTCTGTGTCTTGCCTGCTGGCAACAGAACCAGTTGCCATTGACGGTGTGGAGTACTGGCCAATAATAACCAAAAGCGCATACTGATATGAAAGTAAACGTAACTTATTACATACCGAAAGTAGCTGTATCAAAATCGATAGAAATTGGTGATATTATTAATGGCCGTTTATCTATTGAACAAAATAAAATGATTGATAAGCTTATAAAAGATGAGCTTGCGCCACAGCTATTGGTTAAGTTCGAAAAAAACTCCCGTGCAAAAATTTACCTAAAAACGCTGTAGCTATGGACGCAAAAAGCCAACTTAAAGTATGCCGTGCGGGCTTTACGATTATCCGCAAAGAGGATGTGCCAAGCCCGCGCATAAAGTATAAAGATGCACGGCAAACCGACTAGAAAACCCTCCGGAAGTTTGATACCAAAGCAGCCCGCGACCGCGAATTTAACAAACTGATAGCACTGAACCTTTTTATCAATGATTAAAATAAAAGGTTCGGGCTAAACGCTGGCCGGACTTCACTCACTGACTTATCAGAATGAAACAGACCTCAGAAAATATCACAACAGTATCAGAAACGGACGGCACCCGGCTTGCGTTTGAGCCTGTGTTACCTGCCGTTTCTTCTGCCCGTGTCCTTGTCGCTTGCGAATACTCTGGAACTATCAGAGATGCCTTTGCCCAAGCTGGCTTTGATGCCTGGTCGTGTGATCTTTTGGAAGCAGAAACGCCCGGAAATCATTACCAGGGGAATGCTCTTGATATACTGAATGAGGGGTGGGATTTATTGATAGCGCACCCTCCTTGTACATATATAAGCTATGCTGGTACTCAACATTGGAATAACCCAGGGCGAGTATTTCAACGCCTGGAAGCACTTGAGTTTTTTGCAAGGCTCTTGGAAGCTCCGGTAAAACATATTTGTGTTGAAAATCCGCAAGGGTGCGCGGATAGTGTAATTAGAAAGCCAGATCAGACTATTCACCCGTATTACTTTGGTGATCGTCAAATGAAAAGGACCTGCCTTTGGCTGAAGAATTTACCTAAGCTGGTGCATTATGAGCAGGATAATCTATTCAACCGAAAAACCCACACCGATAAGCCGGAGCCGGTGTATGTAGATAAATCCGGCAAGAAACGATATTTCACAGATGCGATAAATGGCATTAATAACGGAGGGCATAAAAGAAGTAAGAGCTTTCCGGGCATCGCTAACGCAATGGTGAATCAGTGGAGCCAGCTGGTGCTACGAAGCGCAAATGGCAGGTAACGATTTACGGCTTGCCGTTCGGCGGGATTAAAAAAACTAAAACTAAAATATATGAACAAAAATTTAAAACAAGGAAGCGGTGTGAAATCGGAGATTTCGCCCGCTGACGGCAAACCGCTTGTTATAGGCAGTGCGGTTACTGTGAACAAACTTATTGAAGTGTTAGAACGTGATTACGGTTGGTCTTTTTATGATGAAGATGGGAAACTACATATTACTGATATGCAAAGAGAGTATATGATAGATGTTGCAAAAGCGACAAAGGATATACTTCTCGGTTAGCATTGCCTATAACGCTCATGTATGTGCCGCCCCAAGTGGCATATACATGGCTGTTATCAGGCTAATTTTCAAAGTTAAATTAAACATAAAGACATGAAAAAAAAATCACATCGGCTAATTCAAGTCGGAAAAAT
>JBFWIF010000087.1:0-9089 GCA_050256135.1 Acidaminococcaceae bacterium
ATAATAGGCGCATTCGTCATCCGGTGGCGATAGCTGGGGGGATCCACCTGTTCCCATCCCGAACACAGTAGTTAAGCCCCTATACGTCGAAAGTACTTGGCTGGAAGCGGCCTGGGAGGATAGAAAGCTGCCGGTTGTGTAAGACCTGTACATCTTGTACAGGTCTTTTTATTTTTAATGCTATAAACCTATTCGTAGAAAATTAATCTTTTATATGTTATTGTTATATAAATTAATAGAAAATTCATCATACTATTGTGGAGTTGAAAAAATTGACGGATTATATACCAACTTTTTTTGCTATAGCAATACTTTGTTATATATTAGGATGTTTCGCGTTATTAATTCCGCGAAAACATCAATTGTTTGCCCATTATTTTGCTCAAATCATGAGCATCCTAGGAAGCGCTATTATCTTAATTTTATCCTTGGTGTATTTGCTTTCAGGAGAAACGGCTTTACTTAAAGTCGCTTTTGTGGGCAAGTACATGTTGGCTATTGATGGTTGGAGCTCAGTGTTCTTGTGTATTACAGGACTTGCGGGTATTTTGACTAGTATTTATGCTGTAGATTATGCCCTTGGTTATATAGGAAAACGTCTTCGTGAACTTTCCGGTTTGTGGAATTTATTTTTGCTTTCGATGGTTTTAGTATTGGTAGCACAAAGTGCTGTCAGCTTTCTCGTATCATGGGAAGTAATGGCAATTGTTTCTTTTCTTCTTGTTAATCATGATTCTGAGAAGCGCGAAACATGGCAAGCTGCGTATCAATACCTTGTTATGACGCATATTGGCACTGCGGCAATTATGATAGCCTTCTTTACTGTTGGCAGCAGTGCTGCTGGTTTGAATTTTGCAGAACTTAATGGTGCATATCTTACAGGCACTGCCCGTGATTTAGCTTTTATAGCTGCATTTTTAGGTTTTGCTTTGAAGGCAGGACTTGTTCCTTTGCATGTATGGCTGCCAAATGCCCATCCGGCAGCTCCTAGCCATGTATCGGCATTAATGTCAGGTGTTATGTTAAAAGTAGCTGTGTATGGATTTGGTCGTTTTATTTTTGGATTTTTGGGACCATTGGATTTTTGGTGGGGTTCATTAGTACTGGTTGTTGGATTGCTTTCTGCTTTTTTTGGAGCTCTTTATGCACAGATGGAAAAGGATATTAAGAGAATATTGGCTTACTCCAGTGTTGAAAATATGGGTATTGTCTTTGCAGCCATGGGCGCGGGCATGCTGCTACTGACGACTTCACATAAAGAATATGCAGTAATAGGATTTACAGCTGCAATTATCCATTCTTTTAATCATTCTATTATGAAGTCGCTTATGTTCATGGTTGCCGGAGCAGTTAATCACGCAGTTGATGACAAGAATATTGAAAAAATGGGCGGCCTCGCCAAATTAATGCCTTGGACAGCAGCTTGTGCTCTGACTGGTTCTCTGGCCCTAGCTGCGCTGCCTTTAACAAACGGATTTATAGGCGAGTGGTTGATGTTCCATAGTTTTGCTTTTTTGGCACAAGCGGATGCTGGTACGGGTACAAGACTCTTGGCTGCTTTGGCTTTTATTTTAGCTGGCTTAGCCAGTGCGTTGGCATTAGGCTGTTTTGTGCGTGTATTTGGCGTTGTGTTCCTGGGAAGACCGCGAGCGCGTCGTGCTGAGTCTGCACATGAGGTATCTCACTTTATGATTGTTGCAATGGTGATTCCGGCTTTGTTGATATTTTTGAGCGGTATTTTGGCTTCTCCGATAGTGACAATTGCCCAACATGTCATTGAGGCAAATCTACCTGCTTTAAATTTATCAGACGAAGGACGGCTACTGATCTGGGGTAAAGATAGTGGCATACTCAATTACGATACTTTTATTTTATCAATTACAGCAGTTGTAATAGCTATTTTTGCCTGGTTTATCATATATCGAGGACAAGTTTTTGTAAAACATGATGTAATATGGAACTGCGGTACGGAACCAACTTTAAGGCAGCAGTATTCGGGAACCGGATTTTCCAAACCTATTCGCCGAGCTTTTGATTTTCTGCTCAAGCCGAGAAGAGAAGTTGTCTTCTTGCAAAAAGAAAACAAATATTTTGGCCGGAGTCTGGCTTATACTTTGACTATTCCAGATCGCTTCACAGAGAAATTATATATTCCTTTACAGCATCATCTTGTAAAAACTGCGTCATTTTTGCGCAGAATTCAGGCTGGCAGCATTAGAATATATATTGGTTACGTCATGGTTGCAATGGTGCTTGTTTTGATTTGGGGGGCTTTGTGATATGAATATAAATTTATACGATGGATTTCTCCTCCCTTTCTTACAAATGCTTTTGCTGGCCGCTTTTGCACCGATGGTTTCCGGTATTATTAAGAAAACGAAAGCGTTGCTTCAAAACAGACGTGGCGCTGATATAATGCAGGATTATTATGATTTACGCAAGTGGTGGAAAAAGAAAACAATAATTTCACCATATACTGGATTTGTATTTATGCTGGCACCTTTTATGTATCTTTTGAGTACAATGCTGGCAGCATTTTTGTTGCCTAATATGATGTCAAATCTGACCTTTGGTGATATTTTCGTTTTTGTAGGTCTGCTGGCTATAGGGCGCTTTTTTATGGCTTTATCATCTTTTGATGCCGCATCTGCTTTCGGTGGAATGGGAGGCTCGCGTGAAGTCTATATAGCAACGTGCGTCGAACCGGTAATGCTTCTAGCTGCTCTGGCTGCTATCCTAAAGAGTGGAAGCACAAGTATTTATACCATGGCCATGAATAGCGGAACTCAATTAAATGTAGCGGTAGTACTGGCTTGTATTGCCTTTTTTATTCTGCTGCTTGCGGAAAACGGCAGAATACCTGTTGACAACCCTGATACACATTTAGAACTAACCATGATTCACGAATGTATGCTGCTTGAGTATTCTGGTCGGCTGCTTGCAGTTATCCATTTGGCAAGTATGATTAAAAACATGTTATTCATAGTATTGTTTTCACTGATATTTTTCCCAATAGACCTTCATTTGGTAATAAAGGTGATAATCACAGCAATCGCAATAGCTGTAATGGAATCGTTGAATAACAAAATGAGATTGTTTAAGGTTCGTGCTTATCTGTTAGCAACAGGCGGACTATTGCTTTTAGCAATAGTGGCACAGTAAGGGGTATAAAAATGGAACAGTTGGTTATGGTTTTATTGTTTGTTGCTTTTTTGCAAAATCGCATAATGGACTTGCGTAAAGCTGTAGCGTGTTTATGCCTGCAGTCTGCAATTATTGCCGGTGCTTGCCTGATTTCCGGCTTTGCCAATGGCTCAGGCTTGCACAGTGTTTTACCGGGACTTTTGACTATTTTGGTTAAAGTGTGTCTTATTCCTTACGCGCTTTTTCGTTTGGTCGGTAAATTAACAGATGAACGCGAACTGGTAGCAGATATCAATACAAACTATTCTACTGCCTTAAGTGCTTTTTTTCTGATGTTGTCTTATGTTTTGGTTGATAAAATGCTGCCAGGAATAGGTGATAGAGATATAATGGCTTCTTCCATGGGACTTATACTGATCGGATTGGTTCTAATCGTTATGAGGAGCAGAGCGATTATGCAGATTATCGGTCTTATGACGATGGAAAATGGGATATATCTATTGGGATTAGCGATGACAGAAGGGTTGCCGACCGTTATTGAACTTGGTATTTTCTTTGATGTTCTCGTCGCAGTGCTTGTTTTGGTTATTTTGACCAATCGACTAAATGTATCATTCATGACTACAGATACTAATGTTCTTAGACGTTTGAAGGGGTGATTCAATGCAAACATTTATTTACGGAATGCTAGGATTGCCTTTTGTTTTTGCTTTTGTAGCAATCAGCGGTTTTTTTAATAATAGCATTTTACATATTCTTAATCGAACGATAGCGACGATTGTAGGTGGCATTTTTGTGAAAATGCTTATGCAGATGCCGCCTGGAGAAGTGTTTAACAGTGAATATTTTTACCTGGATGCTTTAAGTATATGGGTTCTTTTAATCGTTGTAGTGCTTTATGTGGCATCTGCCTGGGTTTCCAAATCATATCTGGTTCGCGAGCATAAGCGGGGTTATCTTAGCCGCACGCCAAAACTCATTGGTCGTTATTATGCTTTATACCATTTGTTTATATTGACTATGATGCTTGTTTTGCTGCTGAAAAATTTGGGACTGATGTGGGTCGGTATCGAGGCAACAACGTTGATTTCGGCTTTACTGGTTTCCTTTAAATTTACGCGTTCCGCTCTGGAAGCAACCTGGAAATATATAATGGTCTGCACCGTTGGTATTTGTCTGGCACTTTTGGGTACGATGATTTTGTATTATGCCCAGCTTACAGCAACAGGTACAGAAAAAGCGTTAAGCTGGTTATGGCTTAGCCAGCATGGAGATTTGCTTAATCCATCCCTTACAAAGCTAGCCTTTTTATTCATTTTTATTGGTTATGGGACGAAAGTCGGTTTGGCACCTATGCATACATGGCTGCCGGATGCCTATAGTGAAGCGCCATCTTTAATAAGCGGCCTGCTTTCAGGTGCTCTCTGTACCTGTTCTCTTTATGTTCTGATCCGTAATTTGATTATCGTAATACCTACTATAGGAACTGCTTTCATTATGGCTTTATTTTTTGTTTTTGCTTTTCTGACCATAGCAATTGCGGTACCTTTTGTGGTAGTTCAACGAGATATAAAAAGACTTCTTGCCTATTCCAGCATGGAAAATATCGGTATTATGATTGTTGGACTTGGAATTTTCAGCAGCATATCTGTTGGCGCCACCTTACTGCATATGTTTAATCATGCTTTGATAAAATTCGTTTTGTTTTATATTGCCGGAACGGTTATTCAGGAATATCAAACAAAAAATATGATGAGAATTCACGGCATGGTACAAGAAGCACCCCATACTGCAACTTTTTTACTTATGGGCATGTTCGCCATTCTCGGCATGCCGCCTTTTGGTTTGTTTTTTAGTAAATTCAATATTATTTTTTCTTTATTTAAAGATGGGCAATACTTACTTGGCAGTTTAATGATATTTTTATTAGCAGGAATTTTAATTGGTATACTTTATCATGTGATGAGAATGTTATGCGGCAGAGCTAAACGTAAGGCTTATGCGGACTTGTTGGACCATACTGATACGCCCCTTCTAGCAGTGCTATTGATAGGGTCAATTATCGTAGGTATGGGATTAGAGCGCATTCCATATTTAAACAGTTTGTTGCTTGAAGCGTCGCAGATAGTAGTTGGGGGTGTTCATATTTGATTAAGGTAAAATCTACTGGCCTAAGGGGTACGGCAAATGTTTGCTCGCATAATGGCAGAAATCCATTGACTGCCATGTTTGCCTGTGATGAAACCGTTTTGGGACAAGGATATGCAGTTTATTGCTTATTCGAGGACTGCCATGATCATGATATACAAGTTGTGAGAGCCCAATTTGAAATTAACGAAGAACTGAAATATGAATCGCTTACTCCCTTATTCCCGGCAGCGGCATGGTATGAGAGAGAAATTTTTGACATGTTCGGTATCGAACCTTTAAATCATCCTGATTTAAGGCCGTTGGTCTTGCATGAAAGCTATCCTGAAGGTTTTTATCCTTTGCGCAAGAACGTCGCTGTCGATGCTAATATTCGTGGTGAACGCGAGTTTAAAATTGCCACAGCTCAGGGTGAAGGGCTTTTTGAAGTTGCTGTTGGGCCAATTCATGCAGGGATAATTGAGCCAGGGCATTTCCGTTTCAGCCAGGCAGGGGAAGCTATCTTGCAGTTAGATGCCAAGCTGTTCTACACACATAGAGGCATTGAGAAGGCTGTAGAGGGTAAAACAGTTGATGAAGCCTTGTTTATTGTAGAAAGAATTTGTGGGGCATGCTCGATTGCAAACACATTATCTTTTTGTCAGGCTGTTGAGAAGTTGTCTGAAAAAAGCGTACCTCGCCGCGCATGGGTCATCAGGACATGCCTTGCCGAATTGGAACGACTATATAATCATGTCGGTGACACAGGCAATCTCTGCGCAGGGGTTGGTTTCACAGTGCCAAATAATATCGGCGCAAAACTGAAGGAATTATTGATGCGCTGCAACGAACAGGTGGCCGGTAATCGGTTTTTACGCGGAATGATTGTGCCTGGAGGCGTTCTTTTCGATATTGATGAGGAAAAACGAAATGTTATTGCCAGCACCTTAGACACAGTTGAAAAAGAATATGAAAGACTTGTGCAGATTTTATCTGAACAAGACGGTTTTTTGAATCGTGTCAAAAATACTGGTATTGTACTAAAGAAGACCGCGATAGATCTTTCCATGGTAGGCGTTGGCGCAAGGGCATCAGGGTTTAGCCGCGATAGTAGGAAAGACCTTGCTTATGGTATTTACCCTGAACTTAGCTTTGACATAATTACTGAGCAGGCAGGAGATGTGTACTCCAGACTTCTGGTAAGAGAAAAAGAGGTCAGAGAATCAATAAAAATAGTACGTGAAATACTGGTTCTGCTTAATTCAGAAGATAATTCAGAGCTGCGCGCAGCTGACTTAACCTATAAAACGTTAGAAGGCAGTTGGGGAGTAAGCGAGTCTGCGCGCGGTAGCGATTTGCACTGGGTAATGCTTGATAAAAACCAAAAAATATACAGATTATTTGTTCGCTCAGCTTCCTATCCTAATTGGCCGGCATTACCAGTTGCTCTGCAAGGAGAGATTATTCCAGATTTCCCGCTTGTTAATAAAAGTTTTGAACTTTGCTACGCCTGTCTTGATCGTTAGGAGGAGAACACATGCTTAAATTAATAGAAGCGATTTTTGCCGGCAGGATACAGACGGAGGAAATTGATACAGTTGGTTCCAAGCAGTTTCGAGGTGAACTTAATTGCAATACTGCACAATGTGATAAATGTGGAGAATGCCTGAAGGTTTGTACTGTTTCAGCTATAACCATTAATGAATATAGTAGACCGATTATTGATTACAAAAGGTGTGTTTTTTGTGGTAGGTGTGTTGATGCTTGTGCCGGTTGTGCCTTATACCATTCCAATCTGGAAGCTTTGCCGGAAATATTAACTGGTAGCAGTGTTGACGTTGGCCGAGTTACAAACATTAAACCCGGCAGGTCATTACACGTACGTCACTTGGATGCCGGCTCCTGTAATGCCTGCGACTTTGAAATGGGAGCGCTTTCAAACCCACTCTATGATTTGCATCGTTTCGGTATTTCTTTTGTAGCTTCACCAAGGCATGCGGATGCTGTTATGGTTACAGGAGTTGTTACGCGAAATTTAGAGAAAGCTGTGCATATGACCTATGAGGCCATGGAAGAGCCTAAGGTTGTAATTGCCGTCGGGGCTTGTGCGGCAGGTGGTGCAACCTATGGTGAGACGTATGCAATTGTTGGCGCTCTTGATAGAGTTTTGCCTGTTGATATTTTTGTGCCAGGCTGTCCGCCAAGACCGTCAGCTATGGTGGTAGCTTTACTGGCAGCTGCTGATTTATATCTTGAAAGAAGTAAAATCATAGCTGATGAATAAATTGCTAACGATTTTTTATTGAATAAAAAATCATGCAGAAAAGGTTAAATGTTAGTTGATAAAATATAGTTGTGCTTTTCCAAGTAACGTAGTATTATTTATGGTACAAACTTATAAAGCAGGGGGTTCTGAGCGTGATTGTTTATAGACAAGCTACATTTGATGATGCAGAACATATTCATAAATTATGTAATTATTATGCATCGATTGGTCTAATGCTGCCACGTTCACGCAACAGTATTTATGAAAACTTGCGTGATTATATAGTAGCAGTTGAAGACGGTAAAGTATTAGGGTGCGGAGCCTTACACTTTGTCTGGGATCGTTTGGCAGAAATACGTTCTTTAGCTATAGATGCTGACCATAAGAAAAAAGGTATTGGCAAGAATATAGTCGAACTTCTGGAAAAAGAAGGTATTGAACGCGGTGTGAAGATGTTTTTCACTTTGACCTATCAGCCTGGATTTTTCATTAAATGCGGTTATACTGAAACCGCTAAAGAAAGTTTGCCGCAAAAAGTCTGGAAAGAGTGCGTCCATTGTCCACAGTATCCTTATTGTAATGAGATAGCCTTTATTAAAAAAACTCCTGACTACGTGCCGCATGATAATTTTGTCTGAGTCAAGTAAGTATTAAAGAAAGTGGTGGTAGTAATGTTAGAGAAAGCTATACAAAAAAAAATTTGGGCTGTTGTTGGGGCCACAAATAATAAAGACAAATTTGGGTGTAAGATTTATAAACGCCTGGTAAAAGCTGGTTATGAGGTTTATCCGGTAAATCCTGGTATTACGGAAATTGACGGTGCCAAATGTTATCCAAGCCTGGCAGAATTGCCTGTAACACCGGAAGTTGTCAACGTTGTCGTGCCAACCAAAATAGCCGTGGAAACAGTTAAAGCTGCTGCTGAAAAAGGAACTAAAATTGTCTGGTTGCAGCCAGGAGCTGATAAACATGAAGTGGTTCAAGCTGCCAAAGAAGCAGGACTTGAAGTCATAGAAGATTGTGTTTTAACCAGGATTTTTGTAAAGAAATAGAATTAAAACGGGGGCGGACCATAATGGTTGCGCCCTATTTTTTCAATGGAGGTAAGCAATGTTTAGTATAGGATGTCATTTATCAGCAGCTAAGGGCTACTACCACATGGGCAAGGAAGCATTAGATGTTGGAGCCAACACATTTCAATTTTTCACACGTAATCCGCGTGGTGGTAAAGCAAAGAAAATTAATTATGAAGATATCAAGTTATTGATTGATCTGGCAGAAAACAATAACTTCGAGACATTAATGGCGCATGCTCCCTATACCATGAATGCTTGTTCTGTAGAACCAAATATTAGAAATTTTGCGTTACAGGTCATTCAGGAAGATTTGTCAACATTGGAGAATTTTCCCAACGCTTATTATGTTTTTCATCCAGGCAGTCATTCTGGGCAAGGCGTAGAGCAAGGGATTGTATTGATTGCCAAAATGTTGAATTCTGTTCTTCAAGATAAGCAGAAAACGACGGTGCTTTTGGAAACCATGGCTGGCAAAG
>JBFWIF010000088.1:0-9060 GCA_050256135.1 Acidaminococcaceae bacterium
AGCTAAGGGTGATCAGAGTGGATGGTGCTGAGGCAATCATCGTTTGGTGCAGTTTTCCGTCGCTAAAGTAACTATATTTTACTTCGGTGCCAAGGGCATCAGTGCTTTTTGTGAGCCAGCCGGCGGCGTTGTGTTGCCGGCTATTGCTTTGGCCAAGGGCGTTGGTGGTAGTTACAGAATTGTTGTTATATCGTGTGATGGTGCGTGTAC
This sequence comes from Acidaminococcaceae bacterium, assembly GCA_050256135.1. Classification (GTDB taxonomy): domain Bacteria; phylum Bacillota; class Negativicutes; order Acidaminococcales; family Acidaminococcaceae; genus RZYP01. The sequence goes on from JBFWIF010000088.1 coordinate 211, forward strand.
CATCGGGGGCTTCTACCATGGTGGTGCGGCCTATATCGTCGTATCCATAGGTGGTGTAGTACTTCTTTTTGTCTTCCTTTATATAGGGAAGAGAGGTTTTGTGCAGCCTGTCTTTTTCGTCATAATAGGTATCGGTGTAGAGGAGGCTGCCATCTAAACCTGTGCTTATGCGGCGCAGTTCGGCGCCTGTTTTGTGGTAAAAAACAAGTAATGGCGCATTGCCTGTTTCCTTTTGCCAGCTGTAGTAGGTGGCATTGTCGGGGGCGTCGGGGTGCTTGTGTGCCCAGCGCAGGGCGGTGCCTTGCCGGCTGCCATCGGGCAATGTTGTCATTGACTCTGTTCCAAAGGGATGGGGAATAAAGCTTGTTTCGAAGCCATTGGGGTCGGTTTCGGTAAGTTTCCAGCCGTAGGCATCGTCGTAGGTAAAGCTGCTCACATATCCCAGTGGGTTGGTGGTGGAGGTGAGCAGGCGGTGTTTGTAGTCGGAATGATAGGCCATTGTAGTGGTGCGGGGAGCCGGACTACTTGGGTCATGCGGGGCTGAAAGTGTTACTGAAGTTGGGTTGCCATAGATGTCGTAGGTGTAATCTGTTTGGGTGGTAAGTTCGTGATTGGTGTTGCCTTCAGGATGGTCTTTTTGTGATTTCAGCAGTGGAAATGAGGCATGACCTGGAGGAAAGTATTCGTAAACAGTTTTGTTGAGGAATAGCGTTTTGGAATGATAACGTACCTTGGTGTCTGTTACTTCCGGCCGAAAAATCCAATTGTCGGTGTCGGATATATATTGTGTTTCGGTGGTGCTTTGGTGATTAAACGCTGTGGATGGAGCAGCGGCAGACATAAATACCGAATCGCTAAACTGGTTTTGGACAGTTGGATTGCCAAATTCGTTGAATGACATGATTGTTCGCGTTGATACCTGATGCTCTCCGCTGAAATATTCATAAGCATGGCCGTTGCTTTTCTCAATAAACGGAAAGAATACTTTCGGTTCGTTTGCATTTGCCTGGTGGTTTATGGTGTTTATTGTTTCTGACAATTTGAATCCTGTTTTGGCTACATAGGTGTTTGAACTGGCGTTATAAGGATAGAAATACTTGTTCTGGGGTTGATACACGGCATTGATTTCTTCGGCAATGGTATTTTGCCTGAGCTGGTGAATGCGTCGTTTTTCGAAACCGAGGTAGCCCTTCCCCTGCAGGTGCACCTTGGCGCCCTGATAGGTATATTGCTCAGTAGTTTGCAGGCCGTAATCCACTGTTTCACGTGCTACCTCACTTACCACATACAAAGGTGGCTGGATGTCGCGCAGCGGGTAGCTGGCAGTAGTGCCTTTGGTGTAAATGGTTTTGTTGGTCAGGGGCTGATAATGTGGTCGCACCTGTTCTCCAAATCCGTTTGTAAAGCCCAAAACCCGGTTGAAGGTGTTTGTGGGGTTGTGTAATAAGACTATATCCGTGCTTGATCTTTGTTTAAATAAATAAAAATCAGGAAATGCATCTCCATTGAAATCTAATACTTGAACTACGTTATGATTAATAAACTGCCTATCATTTATCCAAACTTGAAATTTTCCAGAAAACGAAAATTCGCTATGGGAAACGACAGGAAATTCAGTTCCGTTGGAAAAGAATATGTTATGGTGAGCGGTGGAAGAATTCGCATCCTCCTTCCACATATGAATTATGTCTGTTTTGCCATCATTGTTAAAATCAGATAAGCTAAGCTTATTCAGAGCAGCATCAGTTTCTTTTGTCAAGTCAAAATGGCCAAGGTCAGGTACATTGTTCATCGATATGATACCTGTGCCAGTGCTTAATTGAATCTCCCATACTGGATTTTGTGCCGTATAGTTATAGGTGAGGATATCTGTGATGCCATCGCCATTGAAGTCACCCGGATATATTTGATGCCAATTGGTAGGGTAACCAAAATTTTCGAACAGGAATTCTTTTTTACCGGTATGAAAATTAAACTGATAAACAAAACAATTATGTTTGTGAGGATTTCCTCCATATTCTGCTGTTCGCAACATATCGCTTCGCCCGTCTCCATTAAAATCGGCAATTACCAAATTAGCTCTATGTTCGCTAGCATTTCCAAAATCTACCTCATCCTCTACCACTTTATCAAAATTATTAGTTTGCTCGTTTAGTTTATAAATGAATACATTAAATTCTTCCCCATTTTCTCTTTTTCTTGCCAGTAAAATTTCAGATTTGCCATCGCCGTCAAAATCACCTGAATGAAATTCAGAATAATAATCTTTTTGATCAGATTGAATACCACCATTTGGTATATTATAAACATTAAAACCTGCTCCATTGGAAATGGTAAATTTGTCAAAAATAATACTCTGCATGTTTTCATGACCAAATCTGAAGCAAGCAAAATCATCCATTCCGTCTCCATTAAAATCTGTTATTATCAAGTGGCTAAAAAAACTTGAAGGAAGATTATCAATATTTATTGCATCAGAAAAAGTAGATTTATTAATTCGAGTACGATAAAACCATTCAACAGGTACTTTTCCTTTATAATCTCCATGCTCATAATACCAATAAACAATTGTTAATTTATCGGTTAGCCCGTCACCATTGATATCAAGAAAAAAGTCATCACTTTCATAATCTCCATTAATAAATTCAAAATGCGGGTATCTCTGAAACCCATTCCAAGCAGTACTTCCCCATTCCATTTTCGTAGGATTAAAAAACTCAGTTTCTGTATCCCCCTGATACAGCCATACATATTGCATACGCGGATAAAAAACGAGATCGTAATCAAGCTTGTAGTGGTAGAGTGTTTGCTGACCAACTCTCTTAATATTTATCTTTTCAAGCAGGTACTTCGTCTCCACATAACTGCCACCGATGTATTTTTTGTGTTTGTCGGTTCGGTTGGTGGTATAGCTGAAGGTTACTTCATACACATGGGATTGCCCGGTGGTTTGGTTGGCACCGTATTCAATTTTTTTTATGATGCCCATGCCGCCTTCTTCCTGGTAGGTTAATTGCACATAGTTGCCAAGTGGGTCTTCTATCCGGTCGAGCAGCCAGTTCATCACCTTTTGTTTGTCCGTTGCCTCGATACGACTGTGCGGTTCCTTGCCATAATACAGAGTTTGACCGCTTTTTGTTTGTACTTTGAACCAGCCAGGTTCGCCTCCCACTATTTGCTGGGGCAGAATGCGCATAAAACTTTCCACTTCGGTGCGGTACTCTGTTTTAGAGGCATTAACTGGCATTAATCGTTGTCCGTCTAACACATAGTTGTCAGTGGTATTAAACTGTATGCCTTCTACCTTGCCATCGTGATAGATCGTTTTACCAGTTCGGCTTATGCCCGACAGTCCGCTCAGGCTCCAACCCATACCCAGCAATCCGTTGCCACCCTGGCTGTTATACACCAGTGCCAGTTGCGGTGTGAGGCCGGCAACACCCTGGGGTAAATCAATAGGGATATTGTAAACAGCCGCTCCGCTTGAGCTAACCATCAGATTGCCAGGCAAGGTGCCTGGAAGGCCGCCATAGTTGTTGTCCGGATCGCCTCCGATGATACCATCTGGTGGAAATATGACCGGAGATTTTTCTATCCATGCCTTAAAATACTCCCCTCCGGTCACCGGCTTATAGCTAAAGCCCGGCACCATGCGGACAGACTGAGTGGCGGTGTAGGTATGCTGACCTCCGTTGATGGCCTGATCAAGAATAATATTTTCGCCTTGTTGTTGTGCAGCAACGCTAAACCAAAACAGGACAGTGAGCAGGGTGAATAGGATTCTGGACATAACTTGATTTTTGGTGGTTCGTAAATGGATGGGCTTTGGTTAATTTTTAATGAGCTTGAACAATTGATTTAATTCGCCACTTTGCAGGTGCAGGTAATAAGTGCCTGCCTGTCGGTGCTGCAAATTGATACGAAAGGGATAACTTTCGGTCGTTTCGTCTTCCAACAGTCGTCCTTGTGTGTCCATCAGCCGATAGCGGCAAATAGTGGTAGCCCCACTGCCCGGTGACACGGTAAGGATGCGTTCCACAGGATTGGGATATACCTGTGTTTCTCTGCTATTTTCGCCGAGGGTAGCTTCATCGCTTATATCAGCCATCAAGCTGTAGAGTGCGGCATCGGCTATCAGGCTGTCGCTGCTTTTAAGTTCCTTCACTTCGAGCCAGCGTTTGATGCGGTTTCCGGCGGCATCATATTCAAACTTAACCGTGGTTTGTGCTGGTGATGTACAAGGCAGCATCAATGCCAGTAAGGATAGATAAATTATACGTTTCATAAAACAAAATATTTAGCAGGGAGCTTATTCCTGCAGTTTTTGCTTGAGCAGATCAATCTCTTTTTGTTGCTTCTCCATTGCCTGCTGTTGTTGCAGCACATAAAGGGTTAGCTCTTCCACTTTTTTAAGCAGCAGGGCATTCATTTCGCCCACGGGCATACCGGCTTCGGCCACTTGTTCGGCTGCAGGCATATCGGGCAGGTGATGATGTGTTTGTACAAACTGCTGCAGCTCAACCAGTGACATCAGCGGATAGGTCGGTTCAAATACATAGTCTGGCCATTCATTAGCATACTTAACCACTATTTCTTCTGCTATCATTTTACCCTTTACGGCTAGTTTATAGGTTTTAGTGTCGTTGGTACCAATCCCCACATTACCCTGCTGCGTAATTACCAGGGCTTCGTTCCAGTTTACAATACTTCCGGCATTTTCGTTTTCGGCTGCTTTAAAGGCCATGTTGAGGTTGGAGAAGGAAATTTGATAGGCAGGGCCATCTTCTGAACGAACATTGTTTGTACCGTTGTACCAGGCATTGTTGTTGATGCCCTGTGAGCCTCCAATATGAAAATGAATGGGTCTGCCATAGGGCGAGTCGATGGATAGCCGTTCTTTGGGCTCCATGCCTATCCCCACAGCATTATCAAAAAAGATATTGTTGCCACTGGGTTGCCAATAGTTTTCGACTCCAGCGTCGGGAACTGCCCAGGTGCCATCGGCACGCAAAAACTGATCGCTGGTGCCGGCTGTAGTGGGCAGGTTATAAGCACCATTTACTTCGAGTAGGGCAACCTTTACGGGCCCATCAAAAACAAACTGTGGTGCAGCAAACTGCATAATTTCCAGGTTGGTAAACAGCTGTAAGCCGCCTTTAATACTTGCTGTGAGACCAGTATTATCATCCATAAACCTGAGTTGGGCAGAATTATTTTTTGGATCGCTTGGTTCCAGCAACAAGCTGGCATCCTCCAACTTATCTGCACGGATGTGCAGCTTGGCCTGGGGATCAGTTATGTTTCCAATGCCGATGCGACCGGTGAGATTGACCCCGATAGATTCACTTACAAAAAATGTGGGTTTGGAAGAGCCCATTCCTATCATGAATGACATTGGGACATTATTAACCAATGGATTATCCAAATCAAAACCAATCCCTATCCCTATTGCTGTTGAAGCAGTTACTTTAATAAACTGACCCAATGCAATTGAACTGCCACCAAGTGCTTTTGCTCTGTTACCAAAAGAGAAAGATGATTGTCCACTTGATTCTGAAAAAAGCCCACCCGCAAAAGAATAGTTTCCTGTGGCAGAAGTGTATCCACCAATTGCACTTGGATATAACCCGGATGTAGTAGTTCCATCACAATTAATACTGGTACACTGGCTATATCCATTAATTTGAAGGATAAATAGTAGTAAAAAACTGAATGATATTGCCAAGTAATGTATAGTCTTGTTACTTTTTAAATTGAATTTCATTGCTTTATGATTTTTGAGGTTTGTATTGATTGTTGATTTTGTATAATTGAAGCATAATATATACCTGCTGGGAGGTATCCAATTTCCAAATGATTTTCACCTTCTTCAAGCCTGAATGAGGCGACCTGTCGGCCTGATGGCGTGTAGAATAATAAAACAGATGATTCTGGAACATCTTTTAAAGTGATCATATCCTTGGTTGGAACGGGATGAATAGCAATGCGTTGCTTAGGATTGAAATGATCGATCATAGACGTGATAACATCATCGAGTTCAACTTTTAAAAGATAATTGTCAGGCCAATCAGCCCCTCCATATTCGGGAACAATCCCGGTAATCAAACATCCCATATCTGAGCAAGACATTAGGTTATAAATCCAGAAACGGGTATCACCATGGTGGACTTTCTCCCCAAGCAAGTTTAATTCACTATCGAAAACCAAAATGATAATATCTTCTGATCCTGGTATTCCGGTTGCTGGAACTTCTTCAAATGCTGCAACCCATATATAATCATCATTTACATGACCGATACCTTGTTTCAGTGGTGTATAAACTTTTTGTTGTGTATAGTAAATAGCTGTTTTAATCAACTCTAATTCAGGAGTATAAAGGCGTAATTCTATTCCATAATTATACAAGTTATCAAATTCAGCTAAATTATTAGCAATAAAAATATTGTTATTATCAAGCCTAACTACATTTATTGGTGACAACAGTAAACTGTTTTCGTCAGTTAAAGTGCCACTGGTAAGCATGTCTAATTCCAGATTAAATTCAATCCAAGATTTAAACACAGAATTTAGATTTAAACCACCAATAAGATAAAAACCAGTACTGTCAGTATTGAAAATCAATTCACTCGCTACACCATGATCTTGCCATTGAGAATAAATATTAAAATATATCCTATTCCCTTGCTTGTCGTACTTGCTCAAAAAAAGTATATCATTCGTTCCATATGCAACAGTATCTATTTTCCCTTGTACAATTATTTCCTCTTCAGATGAAATTAAATAATTCACTAGATAATGCTTATTAATATTAAGAGCTAGTGCGGGAATTGTGTCTATTTTTTCCCAAACCATTTCAAGGTCTGGTGTTAATTCACACAAATAAGTAAAACTTGCAAAATTAGGATAGTCAGCATCGGCGGACAAAGTGCCTATAAACTGCAAATTACCATTTTGCTTGGGAAAACCGAAGTAAAGTGCGTAGTTACTATCTACTTTAGGGAAAGCCGCCTGAGCTAATATTTCTCCCATTTTACTTATTTTATAAACAACAGCAGATGATATTAAACTTCCTTCAGAAATACCTTTATTTCCGGCGACATAATATGCGTCCTGATATTCAAAAGAACATGCAATATTATTATTTGAGTTTGTTTCTCCAAATGAAAGTTCAAAAGAATGCTGAGCAATACATGGAAAAAACACGAACAAGATAAGAGTAAATAAAATCGGAATTCGAATAAAACGGGTCATATTATTAAGTATTACAATACGAATAGATTTCAAAGCTCGTTAGGCAAGTTGCCATCAATGTAATACACTTTAATCCCATAATCAAAATAGCCTTCATGGAAATATTTTAAATCATTTGGATTCATGTTGCTATTACTCTTACCTCTTAAATTCCTAACACCAATGAGGCTGTATGAAGAGTTTAGCTCCTCATTAATTATTTTTGTAAGTAACAGGTGTTTTAGAAAGACATAATAGCTGTTCATATTGTTCCGGTTTAAGCATAAAGGAACATTTCCGACCTGTTCGTTTCCGTAAAAAAGGTAATAATCGTAATTATTGTCTTCAATATCTCCTGGTCGGCGTATGTTTTGATCACCTCCTTTTTTAATAATTAACACAGGATTAATCACATAAAAATTCCCTTCCGGATCAGGTAAAGTAGCATTCATAGCCATCATGAGTTGATTGGCTGCATCTGAATTTCCAAAAAATTCTTCGCATCTTCCTGCCATTTCCCCATACCACCAATCATCGCCTTCCTCAAAAGGGCCATCCAGTACCGGTGATGGTGGCACTTCGCCCTTTTCGCCTGTAACTACCTGCACCGTAAAATGAAGTAGCCCTTCACTCACGCCGGCTTCCTGCAGGTTTACCAGCGAAAGGCCTTTTTCGGTATATGTCACAGCATGATAAGTAGTGCTGATTTCCTGGATCATCTCGTTAAACTTATCCGTTAAATCTGTCATATTAACTTTGCTGCCCGAAAGTAAAAGGTTAAATGATAAAGTGTCGATAGTAAATGATTTGTAAAACTCGTTCGGAAAGCCATAGCAATAGTTAAAGGTGGATTCCAGATACCATAGGGCCGAATCAGCACTGATGGCTTCGAGGCTTTTAAACCCGGGATTTGCTTTTTGATACGCCACTTTGTTGATAAAGCTGTTGATGTCGTTGCCAACCTTTATATCGAAGGTGGTAACGGGTGTTTCAACTAGAGCTTCGCCTGCATCTTTACTGCACGATGCTGTAAACAACACAAAGGCAGTTAAAATGAAAAATTGATTCAGTTTCATAATATTGATTTTTGGTTAGTAAAAAAAACACTTTTTCGGTACATATTCCGAAGTAGTCTTTTGTTGATGAATTATTTGATGAAGTATTGGTTCAGGTTTTGGTTACAAATTGCACTGCCCCTTCTTCACCCATTATATGTCAAGAAGTACTCAAATCTAATCACTTTTTTTTGAAAAAATTAAAAAAAATTTTTTAGTCGCCTGATTAGCTGCACTTTAAAAAGAGATATTTTTTTTTGTTTTACTTACATTATGTAAACTTGGGTTTTAATCGGGCAAACACAGGTAATGGTTTTAAACAACACAATGCGAGAAAAAATTTGTACAAAACACAACCGAATGATAACATAGGGTCTGCTGAAAAACACCTAACACATTGATATAATTTTAGTTGCCATTTATTGTATTGTGGTTACTGCAAGGTTTTTATTAGAAATCATCTAAAATCCTTGCAGTACAGTGTAATATTTGAATCAAGCTACTTCGTTAAAGCCTGAACTGAATTTAAAAATGTCAACAACAATTGTGTTGGCTAGCCTGTCGC